>JAYVHJ010000026.1:0-12394 GCA_043771315.1 Raineyaceae bacterium | reverse complement strand
AGAAATAGTTTCTAAACATACTCTAAAACTTGGAGAATCAAAACTCAAATACACTATTTCCTCTTGTACTAACAAACCTATGGCGGAACAAGAAAAAGTATTTAGTGATTTGTTAGACAAACACCAAACAGGTACGGAACAACGTGACGATATCTTGTTTTTTGGAATAAGACTCTAAAAGTTTTCAGTTGTGAATTAAAATATAAAAAATATTTCCACTTTTTTTGGGGAAAGCCACTTTTAAGCCATTAAAAGTGGCTTTTTTTGTTAAAATAACTTCTTATATTACTATCAACCTGGACGAATTCAATAAAAAAATATAATATATTTGTCTGAATTACTCACCATAAAAAAATAAATATAATTATTATTTGGTTTTTTGCTTAAAAATACCCTATTTTAGAACATCTAACAAAAAATTGAACCTTTGAAATATAATGAATACAAAAAACATCCGTTCAAAAAAGAATTTTCTTCTTTTTTGGACAATTCCTATGCTTTGTGGTTGGCAGGCAAACGCCCAGACACGAGATAGCATTGCACCTACTACTCATGAGATTTTGGTGGAAGATTTGCTCAAAAATGAAAGAGAAAATAATGATTTTGAGGATATTGCAGTCATCACTACTAGCCGTACCACAGCCCAAAAATCTAGCAAAGCAGCTGCCACTGTTTATATCGTTACAGCAGAGCAAATCCAAAGACGTGGCTATATGTCCCTTTCGGAGCTTTTAGCTGATGTTCCTAACGTGAGAGTAGATAATTTGGTTGACCCTCGTTGGAATAATAACGTGATTATCAGAGGAGTAGTAGGCTCAAATGCCAATGCTAATGATAAATTTGTGTTGCTTATTGACGGTGTACGTGCCAACTCACCCACGAATGATATTATTCCTATTATGGAAAATTATCCCGTTCATTTTGCCAAACAAGTAGAAATTGTCTTTGGTCCGTCTTCTGCCTTATATGGTGCTGATGCCTTTGCAGGCGTGATAAACATCATTACTAAAAGTGCTGAGGACTTGAAGAAAAATGAAGTAATGGGCATTGGCGGCTCTTATAATTATTATTTGGGTAATATTATTATAGGTAAAAAAATCCATGATAAATTAAGCTATACTTTTTCTGCGCAATATATGAATGATGCACAGCCACAGTTGAGCAGGTTTTATCAGAAAGAATACGAGAGAATGGAGAGTAATTTAACTACGGGAGAATTTAATACTATTTTTGGATCTATCAAGACAAATGTAAACCCTATTTATAGCCAAACGCCACTTTCTGCATATGCCTTGCACGCCAATGTGCGTTATGGTGATTTTTCGTTTAGCTTCTTCAAAAATAAATCCGTAAATCCTGCAACAATAGCACAAACCCCTGATAATGCGGTGTATAATGCAGGTTCTTTTTTTGGTCATAGCGTTACAATGGGCAATATCACCTATAGCAAAACACTTGGGAAAGTACAACTAAATAGCTTTTTGGTAGGAAGTCAGTATAATTTAGACCCAGAATCTAATTTCAGAAATGTTTATACAGGTTTAAATACAGCTTATTTATATTCAGTTGGTAGAATGTTAAAATTAGAGCAATTAGTTACTTATACTCCCAATACGGTTTTTAGCTTTACGGTAGGTGGCACTTATGAGAGTTTTTTCTCTAATCCTCGTGGTCACGACTTGCAAAACCCTATCTACAACCGCTCACAACGCCCTATTATTATTGGAAGTATTTATCCAAATAATCCGCAAGGAATTGAGGCGGATATTCCAGAGCTTAATTTTTCTAATGCAGGTGGTTTATTTCAGGCACAAATCACACCCATAGAAAAACTTGCTATTACTTTAGGTGGCAGATATGATTACAATAGCCGTTATGGTGGCTCATTCAATCCAAGAGCAGGTATTGTATATGAAATCAATAAAAACTTTACGGCAAAATTGCTGTATGGTTCTGCGTTCCTTGCACCTTCTCCGTTGGCTGCTTTTGACCAATTTGGCTCGTTTTTTAGTTTAGATAATGGCACAACCTACCAGTCTGCTTTTTTCCGCCTTCCAAATCCTAAATTAAAACCGCAAACTATCCAAACGCTTGAAACTAGTATCAATTTTAATAGCAAAAAACTAAGAATAAATTTGAATGGTTTTTATTCTTTGAGTGAAGGCTTATTTGGTTATGGAGCTGATGCAGCGAATGGTAACCTTTATGACGGACAATTTAAGACTTGGCCAGTTGACTTTATTGAGGTAGCTATTAACCAAGGTAAACAAACTAATTATGGTGGTGCTTTTCAGATAAATTATAGAGAAAGTTGGAGCAAAAATAATAAAATAGAGCCTTCTGTTTCTGTGAGTTATGTGAATGGAAGTGTGAATACGACTAGCGCAACAGGAGAAGAAAAAAGTACAGAACTTCCCGCCATTTCTCCTTGGATATTCAAGGCGGGAGTTGATGTTGATATTGACAAATTTAGTATTTCTTTGAGAGGTATTTTTATTGATACGCAATTTTCTTATGTTACAAGTGCTACTGAAGAACAAAAAAGACAACGTATCAAAGGCTATACATTGCTTAATTTGCAGACAAATTACCGTTTAAATAATTTTTGTACCTTGTTTGTGCAAGTCAAAAACTTGCTAGACCAGCGTTATTATTCTGTCAATTTGGGTGCATCACCAGATAATTCAAGCGGTGTGGGGGCGGCAGGCGCAGAATTTGCCAACGGCGCACCACAAAATCCTATTCGTATTATGGGCGGTTTCAATGTGAAATTTTAACTGAGATTTGATGTGTGCTATTTTTTCCCTTGCAGAATAATCAATAACAAAATAATAAATATTTATGAACACTTTTAAAAAAATATTAAATTTAGCTACTTTCTTTGTTCTCTTTTTTTGTTCTTCTTATTTGAAAGCGCAAAATACAGATGAGCTAATCACCTCGTTTGGGCAGGCAAAAGATGCCAATGCAAAAACACGCCTTGCCAAGCAAATTGGTATGGCTTATCAACAACAAAAAGGCTACACAAAAGCAACTGAATATTATCAAAAAGCATTAGAACTAGAAAAATACAATGGTGCATCACTTTCTCAACAAGGTGAAACACTCAAAGATATTGGTTTTACGCAAATGCTTGCACAAGATTATACAAAAGCAAAAGACACGTATGAAAAAGTGTTAGAAGTTGAGAAACAGGATAGAAATGCCTTTGAGATAAAGCAAACGCTGGAAGCACTTGCTGATATTTGCACTGTTTCCAAAGATTATAGTGGTGCTATCAAATATTATGAGCAACTTGCGATACTTTACAAAGATGACCCCAATGCACAAGCAAATGCGTACAATAATATTGGATTTAATTATAAAAAATTAAAAAACAATCAAAAAGCGTTAGAAAATTTTGATAAATCAATCAAAATAAATCAGCAAATTGCACAAAAAAATGCAGGAAGTTCTGACAAACGTGGTGTTGCGCTTACCAATATAGGCTCTACTTATACGAATGAAGGAGATTTCAAGTCTGCTAAAAAATATTTTTCTGATGCACTTGCCATAGCACGCTCAAAAAAAAATAGAGTAGAAGAAGCAAAAATTACCAATTTTTTGGCAGTAAATGATTTTCTTGCGGGTAATAATGAAAATGCTCTCAGTTATCTAGATGCCGCCATTAGAGATGCTGAAAGTCAGCTAAATACACCCAATAAGGCAAAAGCACAAGAGGTTTTGATGGCATCTTACCAAATAAAAGCTAATATTTATCAGCAACAGCAAGATATGAAAGAATATCAAAGCAATAACCAAAAATATTTAGACCTCCAAAAAGCAAGCCAAGAAGAGCAAACTCGCCAAAGGCAAGAAGTAATGGAGAAACAATTAGACATAGAAAAAAAAGAAAGTGAACTAAAAAGTAATCTCGCAACGCAAGACAAACAAAAAATGGAGCTTGCACAAACCAAACTTCAAGCTGAAAAAACACAAAAAGAAAATCTTTTGAAAGAAAGTGAAATTAGCCGTCTTAGAAGTGGTAGAGAACTCCAAGAACAAAAAATCAGGAACGCATCAATAGAAAAACAAAGAGTGCAACAACAATTAGAACTCGTTTTGCAAAAATCTGGCGCAGAAAAACAACAACAACAAATAGCATTTTTGGAGAAAGATAAAGAACTTGAAGACCAAAAAAGAGGTGCAGAACGCCAAGAAGAAGAACAAAAACGAGAACTTTTGGTGAAAGAAAAAAAAATACAAGAAATCAAAGCAGAAGATGAAGCTAAATTTAGCAATTATCTAAAATGGGGCGGGATTATTGTAGCTACTTTGCTTAGTATTGTCATTGCTTCTATTGCCTTTGCATTGATGCAAAACAAAAAGAAAAATGAACAACTTGCCAAAAGAAACGTAGAAATTGAACAGCAGAGTGTCGCTATTTTGAAACAAAGTGAGGAAATACAAGTACAAAGTCAAGCTATTGCCCTAAAAAATGATGAAATTATCATTAAAAACCAAGATTTGGAGCAAAGTGCCATAGAAATCAATGAGAAAAACAACGAACTTCAAGCACAATCAGAAGAATTACAACAAAATCAAGAGGAAATTTTAGCACAAAGGGACTTCATTGAGCGTAAGAATGAAGAACTTAGTATGCAAAATGAAAATATTGCACAAAGTATCAACGTAGCACGTACTATTCAGAACGCAATTTTGCCCTATAAAACACAAATGGAAGGGCTTTTAGGTGAGCATTTTATTATTTATAGACCTAAAAATGTAATTTCTGGAGATTTTTATTGGACAGGTATTATTGAAAAAAAAGTATTTGTAGCTGCCGTTGATTGTACAGGACACGGTGTTCCAGGGGCATTTATGAGCCTTATTGGAAAAACATTGTTAGATAAAATGATTGATATGCACAAAATAACAAACCCTGCAGAGATTTTGGAACGTATGCACTGGGAAATAGGAAACTTTTTGCATCAAAAAGAAACTGACAATAAAGATGGTATGGATGTTGCTCTGTGTATGTTGGAGCAAGAAAATGACTATACAACCGTTACTTTTTCAGGGGCAAAACGCCCACTTTATTATAGTGAAAGTGAAAGTAATCAAGTGTTTATGTTGAAAGGAGATAGAAAAGCTATTGGTGGCGACCAGCATGATGTAGTACCATTTACTAATCAGGTTGTGAAGCTAAAAAAAGGTGCTGCTATTTATCTAAGTTCTGATGGTTTTATTGACCAAAATGATGCAGATAGAGTAAAACTTGGAGAATCAAAACTAAAATACACTATTTCCTCTTGTACTAACAAACCTATGACAGAACAAGAAAGAGTATTTAGTGATTTGTTAGACAAACACCAAACAGGCACAGAACAACGTGATGACATTTTGTTTTTAGGAATTAGACTCTAAAAGTTGTGAGTTAGAATACAGTAAATTTAGGTTTTTCAAATCCACAAGATTTGGAAAACCTATTCAACATTTTTGCTTTTGAAATTTTGAAAATATTAGATTTATACATCATCAAAAAATTTTTATCCACTTTTGTTTTTGTGGTGTTTATCTTCATTACTATTATTGTAGTGATAGACATTATAGAAAAAATGGAAGATTTGCGCAAAATGAAAGCTACTGCTTGGGAGGCTTTTACGCAATATTATCTCAATTTCATTCCATATATTGCCAATATGATAAGCCCAATTATGGTGTTTATTACGACTATTTTCGTGACTGCACAAATGTCTGAACGTACCGAAATAGTGGCTATTTTGAGTAGCGGGATTAGTTTTTTGCGCTTTATGGTACCTTATATGATAAGTTCTAGTATTATTGCGTTGTTTACTTTTTTTCTTATCAATTGGACTATTCCAATGGCAAACAAACAACGGCTAGATTTTGAGCTAAAACACATGAAAAATGCGTTTAGGTTTAGCCAACAAGATGTTCATATACAGGTTGCGCCCAAAGCTGTTGCCTACATACAAAGTTACGAAAATATGACCAATATTGGTTATCAGTTTGGTATTGATATAATAGATAAAAATAGACTGATACAAAAACTTGATGCAGAACGTATTTTGTGGGATAGTCTCAAAAGTAAATGGCGTATAGAAAACTACACAGTACGCACTATCAGCGGACTAAAAGAAACTATGAGAAAAGGCAAATCTTTGGATACTGCTCTTAACCTTCACCCAGGGGATTTTCAGAGCAAATATATGTTTAATGAACGTTTGACTTTGCCCGAGTTAGAAACTTATATTACGCTTCTGCGCTCACGTGGTGCAGATAATACGGCAAGTTATGTGGTAGAAAAATATTCTAGATTTACTTATCCTTTTGCGGTGATTATCCTTACGGCTATTGGTGTGATACTTTCTTCACGCAAAAATAGGCGTGGTGTTGGTGCGCAAATTGCGGTAGGTTTTGTGATTGCTTTTGTGTATGTTTTGCTTTATTATTTGATGGTGAAAGGCGTTGCACCCAATGGTTCTATGCCAATGCTTTTAGCCGTCTGGATTCCAAATATTGTTTTTACGATGCTGGCAGTGATTTTGTATAAAACTGTACCTAAGTAAGTATGTCTAACAAATTCAGTATCCTAAATGAAAGTATCAAAAATATACTTTCTAGAAGTAATTATGTTGATTATGATGGAAAATCATATATCACAGTTTTATATCGTACCGTTTTTCAAAATGATTTTTTTCTACAAATTACTTGGGAAAATAATATCATTTATTGGTACAGAACTACTTGGCTCAAAGAAAAAGATAGAATGGCACTTGGAGATATATTTTGTGGGAAATTTGACGAAAAGGATTTGAAAATTTCTTTGACCCTAGAAAAAGAACAAGGAAAAACTGTTTTAGGTGATGTGAAAGGTATTTTAGAAAAAATAGCCAAATTGACTATAAAACCTGTTTTTCAAAATGATAATTATGGAAAAGATGGAGAAAGTATTACGCTTACCATTGGCTCTGAATATGCTACAACTGCTTTTTCGTGGCAAACTTCTGACACTCCAAACGAATGGAATAGTTTGGATAATTTGATTGCTGATATTTTGAAACTCAATACTACTTTTATTTCTACAGAAAAAACGCTTTATAACGCCTATTTGGATATTGAAATAAATAACCAAAGTTACGAACAGCTTTTTGAAATAAAGAAAAAATAAATACTGAAGGTTTAAAGCGTTTTAACAAACGCCTTTTTCTATCAAGGCAATAAAAATATGAACAATTTTTATATGAATTTCTTGTGTACGGTCTGCATATGCAAAATGTGGCACACAAATCTCTACATCAGCCATTCCAGCGAGTTTGCCACCATTGTTACCTGTGAGAATAATGGTTTTCATATTTTTAGCTTTGGCAGTTTCTACAGCACGAATAACGTTAGCAGAGTTTCCGCTGGTAGAAAACCCTACCAAAACATCTCCTTCTTGCCCCAAAGCCTCTAAATAACGAGAGAAAATAAATTCATAACCAAAATCATTTCCAACACAAGAAATATGGCTAGCATCAGAAATAGCCATTGCAGGCAAAGCACGCCTATTATTGCGGTATTTGCCCGAAAGTTCTTCCGCAAAGTGCATAGCATCACAATGTGAGCCACCATTTCCACAAGAAATAATTTTTTTATTGCTTTTTACTGCCTCTATCATTAAATCAGCTCCCTTTTGGATATTTTCTAGTTGTTTTTCATCAGCTAAAAATTTCTCCAAAACGCTTTTTGCTTCTTGTAATTCTTGTTTAATAAAATCTATATTCATAAAAAATTGTGAATGTTGAATTGTGAATTATAAATGAATACAATTTCTTGGTAATCAATTAGTTAGTACTATTCTTGCGAAATTTTGAGATGTGGCAAATGCTTATACAGTCGCCAAATAGTAACGGTTTCATCAGAAAAAACATCAACTTCATCCATAATGGTATTGACCAAAATAAGCCCCATTCCGCCTTTTCTTTTGGACGTTTTGATGTCTTCTAGGTTTGGTTTTTGGTATTTTGAAAAATCAAAATAGGTGGTTTTGGTATCTACAATTTCAAAAAGTACGCCATCTTCCAAATACAAAATATCAATCACAATAATATCCTGTGGTGTGGTTTGATGAACGTGAATAATCAAATTAGCGCAAATCTCATCAACCGCAAGAATAATCTGGTTGTTCAAAATTTCATCTAAACCCATATCCATTATTGCCTCTTCCACAAAATTACGAATATTTTTGAGGTTTTCACGTGTACAAGAAGTTTTGTAACTAACTGAAGACATAAGTAATTAGGAATTGTAAATTAGAAATTAGGAATGAATACAATACATTGATTATCAATATATTGTAAAAATTTTAGCCTACAAAACTACAGGCTTCTTCTCGTGTATGGCAAAGTTTGATGAGTTGGTCTAAACCTAGCATTTCAAAGACATTACGCACTTTTGCACTAAGTCCATAAAGTGCCATTTTGGTATCATTTTCTTCAAAATCAGTAAGATATGACATAAAAACTCCCAAACCTGCAGACGAAATATATTCCAATCTTTCGCAATCTATCAAGATATGTTTTTCGTTGGCGGCTACCGCTTCTTGCATAGCATTGTCCATTATGATAGAAGAGGACGCATCTAAATCACCTTTGATGCTAATAGTATAAAAGATAGTTTCTTTGTTAGTTGTCGTTTGCATACAATATTTATGTATAAATTAGATAGGTGTAATAGTAGTGCAATTTGAAAAATATATCTTAAAAAACCAAACATAACTTTATTTTATACTATTTTTTTAATTAAAAATGCTATTTAAAAACGAAAAACGTGGTTTTCTATTTTGATAAACCTGTGAATATTATAATTTTTTTGAAAAATCCTATAACAAATTTTCTTCAAAAACCCAGTATATTTGTTTTAATTTAAAATTCACTACATTTATCAACCTAAAAAATCTATTACAATGAAAAAATTTAATATTTTGATGAGCATTGTTTTTATGATGATGTCATTTTTGCTAAGTTCTTGTGCGGTTATTGAGGGTATTTTTAAGACTGGGCTTGGTGTAGGTATCTTTATTACTGTGGTGGTAGTCGTGATTATTGGCGGAATAGCTGCTATGATGCGTGGTGGAAGCAAATAATAGTTATAAATGTTTGATAATCAATACTATAATTTATTTATTTTAAGAAAAAAATAATGATTGTAAGTATTTTTTAAAAAAATATCCAAATTAAATGGGTAAATATTTTTTTATGGCACAAAATTTGTTTATGTTTGCACTGAACAATATTGTTCTATAATAACTATATCCAGTTAAAATGAAAAAATCTTTCTTAACAATCATTGCAGCAGTAGCTATGACGCTTTCTGCTAATGCACAAACCTCTATTATCCCTAAAGTGGGTATTTCTATTGCTAATGTTGCTTCTGACCCAAAAAATGATGAGGCAAAATCTAAAATTGGTTTGCAATTAGGTGTTGCTGCTGAAATTGGTATCACTGATATGTTTGCGGTTCAGCCTGAACTTCTTTTTATCCAAAAAGGAACTAAATCAGAATCAAGTGATTTTGGTATTTCAGCCAAATCTAGCACAACATTAAGTTACCTAGAAATTCCTGTACTTGCAAAAGTGAAATTTGGCTCTGATGCGGCTAAATTCTATGCTATTGCTGGTCCTTCTATTGGGATTGCAGTTAGTGGTAAAAATAAAGTAGAAGCTTTTGGTGTTTCTGATTCAGAAGATATTGAATTTGGTTCTGAAGCAGGACAAATAAAAAGAACTGATTTTGGTTTGCAGTTTGGTGCTGGTGTCAATATCAAAAACTTTGTAATTGATGTGCGTTACGGTTTGGGACTTTCTAATCTATCAAATGATAGTAGTGTAAGCGCAAAAAACCGTGCTATTGGTATCACAGTAGGTTATGCTTTCCCATTGGGTGGCAAATAACAATGACATTATGGCAGGTTTGTCATATTCATATAAAAAAACAGTCAAGAGATTTCTTGGCTGTTTTTTTTTATTAGTAGAGACGTTGCTTGCAACGTCTCTACAACAAATACATCAGATAAATTTATTTTTTGCTTAGATTTTAGTATTTTTGCAAAAAAATACTGTCACTTGCCAAGAGGCAAGCAACAGTAAGATACATTTTTAACTTACCATTTTTATTATATGAAATTTTTTATTGATACTGCCAACCTCAACGACATCAAAGAAGCATTTGATTTGGGCATTTTAGATGGTGTAACAACTAATCCTTCTCTAATGGCAAAAGAAGGCATTACAGGCAAACAAAATATTTTAGACCATTATGTCAAAATATGCAATATTGTTGATGGAGACGTGAGTGCAGAAGTCGTAGCTACTGATTTTGCAGGTATGGTACGTGAGGGTGAAGAACTTGCACAACTTCATAAAAACATAGTTATAAAAATTCCTATGATAAAAGATGGTATCAAAGCTATCAAATATTTTTCAGGGAAGGGGCTAAAAACAAATTGTACGCTAGTTTTTTCTGCTGGGCAAGCTATTTTGGCAGCAAAAGCAGGTGCAACGTATGTTTCTCCATTTGTGGGTCGTTTAGATGATGTTTCTACTGATGGAATGGCTTTGATAGAACAAATGGTACTTATTTACGATAATTATGCCTTTGAAACGGAAATATTGGCTGCCTCTGTACGCCATACAATGCACCTTATCAAGTGTGCGGAAGCAGGTGCAGATGTGGTTACATGTCCGCTAGACGTGATTATGGGACTTCTCAAACACCCACTCACTGATAGCGGTTTGGCTAAGTTTTTGGCAGATTATAATAAAGGCGTTAAATAGTGATAAGGAAAACCACCCCTAACCCCTCCTTCAAAGGAGGGGGACAAAAACCTCTCAATCCTTCCTTCAAAAGAGGAGGACAAAAAACTCTCAACCTTTCCTTCAAAGGAACTGGACAAAAAGCTCCCAACCTTTCCTTCAAAGGAACTGGACACAAAGCTCCCAACCTTTCCTTCAAAGGAACTGGACACAAAGTTCCCCTCCTTTCTAAGGAGGGGCTAGGGGTGGTTTTGCGTAGTGTAATATTATTTTTTCTACTGATTTTTGCAAGTTGTAGCCCTGACAAATGCCTTAATTCTACTGGAAATATTATCTCGCAAAACAAACAACTTCCTTATTTCAACAAAATAATTATCAATGATAATATTAGCCTAATCCTTGAAAATGGCACAAATATACGTGTAGAGGCTGGAGAAAACCTTATTGAAAATATTTCTTTTGAAGTAAAACAAGATAGTACGCTTATACTAAAAAATACTAATGTTTGCGAGTGGTTGCGAAGTTATGCGTCTGTGAAAGTTTATGTAGGTATAGACAATATCAAAAGTATCAGTAGTGATAGTTTTGGTAATATTTCTACAGAAAAAATGGTGAATATCAATGCTTTGCAATTGGATATTTTTAGGGTTTCTGGGGATATTGATTTGGAACTTTCTGGTAATTATTTTTCATTATTTACAAGTCTTGGCGCAAAAATAAACCTAAAAGGCAATATTGCTAATTTGGGTATTTATACGCTTGGTTTTGGCAAAATTGATGCCTCACAGATGAAAGCACAAAATGCCACTGTTAAGCACGGAGGCAATAATGATGTATTTGTAAATGCCACACAATCATTAAAAGCTACTTTGGAAAGTAACGGAAATTTGTATTACAAACAAGAACCAATTACAAAAGATATTCAATATTTTGATGAAGGAAAAGCATTTTTAAAACCATAAAAATAATTGTGAATTGTGAATGAATACAGAACATTGATTATTAAGTTATTATAAAAGCAAAAAATACCTCACACTTCATATTTCACACCTCACACTTTAAACTATCTCATTTCACATTCTTCCATAAATTTACTAAGCGCACGCTGATAATTAAGGGCATCTTTTTGTGGTGCAGTATGTTGGTCTCCACGCAAACCAACTAATTTTCTGATAGGAAGAGCCATTTCAGAGAGTTGTATGGCGTGTGTGTTGGGCAAGTTAGTATTTTCTTTGGCATAAAAAAACAATTTTGGTGCATAAACACGCATAGCACGTTCTTTTGCATCAAATTCAGTTTTGAAAAAATACTGTACAGGCATCAAAGGAAAAGATTGTTTAAAAAGTTCCTTTGAAGAAATAACACTATTTTCTAAAATAACGCCCGCAATTCCGTTCATTTTTTGTGCCAAGTCAAGCGCAACCGTACTTCCCAAACCTTCCCCATAAACCAAAATATTGCCTTCTTCCACTTCCAAAGAGTCCAAAAGATAATCATAAGCCATTTTGGCAGATTCATACATACCGCTTTCACTTATTGTTCCGTCACTTTCACCATAACCAAAATAATCAAAAACAAGTACATTTAAATTAAGT
>JAYVHJ010000025.1:0-4379 GCA_043771315.1 Raineyaceae bacterium | reverse complement strand
TTGTAATATAAAAAAAATACCTTATATTTGTGCAAACCTCCATATTATATCTATGGAGGTTTTTTTTATTGGATTAACTATTTTATAAAAAGCACTTACAAAACATTATGACGACCAATATTAAACTAGATATTTTGGTGCTTGCCGCACACCCAGATGATGCAGAGCTTTCGTGTTCTGGAACTATCCTAAAACATATCCAAATGGGTAAAAAAGTAGGAATTATTGACCTTACGCAGGGAGAACTTGGTTCACGTGGCACAATAGAAACACGCTATGCAGAGGCTAAAAGAGCATCTGAAATTTTAGGAATTGTGGTAAGAGAAAATTTGAAATTGGCTGATGGGTTTTTTCAAAATGACAAAGAAAGTCAGTTGGCAATTATCAGAATGATACGCAAATATCAACCTGAAATAGTGCTTGCAAATGCCATTCACGACCGCCACCCAGACCACGGAAAAGGTGCTAGAATTGCGGTTGATGCTTGTTTTTTATCTGGACTTAGAATGATAGAAACAGAATTAAACGGAGAAAATCAAGCTGTTTGGCGACCAAAAAACTTGTATCATTACATACAAGACCAATACATTACTCCTGATTTTGTGGTAGATATTTCTGATTTTTGGGAAACCAAAAAAGCGGCTATACGTGCTTATGAAACACAATTTTTCTCTCAAAACACTGATTTAGAGGCTTCTATGCCTGTTACATACATTTCTACACCAGAATTTTTGGAATTTTTGGAGGCACGAGCCAAAGAACTTGGGCATCAAATCAATGTAAGATATGGAGAAGGATTTACCAAAACACGTATTTTGGGCGTAGAAAATTTATTTGATTTAATTTGATATATGATGTGTTTTTCTTTTAGCAAGATATGGTATTCAGTCCCAGCGGGACGGCATATTTATAGAAAACAAAATCACGCAAGAATGTATTAAGCCCCAGCGGGGCGACATATTTATAAAATTCAACAAAATAACTATATGCAATTTAGCAAATATCAAGGAACGGGCAATGATTTTATTATGATAGACAACCGTGAGCTACTTTTTGATAAAAATAAGGCAGAAACTGCGGCACTTTGTCATAGACGTTTTGGGATTGGTGCTGATGGTGTGATTTTGTTGCAAAATGTGCCTAATTATGATTTTGAGATGGTTTATTACAATGCTGATGGTAGTCTTGGCTCTATGTGTGGCAATGGTGGGCGTTGTGCGGTGCGCTTTGCGCATCATTTGGGGCTTTTTAAGCGCAAAACCAACTTTTTAGCGGTTGATGGCGCACACCAAGCAGAACTAAAAAAGAAGGAAATTCGTCTGAAAATGAAAGATGTAAGCCATATAGAATATAATGAAGAAGGAGAATATTATTTTTTAGATACGGGCTCGCCACATTACGTTGAGTGGGTGAGGTATTTAGAAAATTACAAGGTTTTTGATGAAGGAAAAACTATCAGAAATAATGACAGATTTCGTGAAAAAGGTACAAATGTAAATTTTATAGAAAAAAGTAATGAACATTTGATAAATATTCGTACTTATGAGCGTGGTGTGGAAGATGAAACGCTTGCTTGTGGTACTGGTTCTGTGGCGGCTGCACTGGTTTTTAGTTTGAAAAATGATACAAAAACAGCCTTTACAACAGGAAATTTTGAGATTATTGTCAAAACTTTGGGTGGGCATTTGGCGGTTTCTTTCTTGAAAACAGGTGAAGATACATTTGAAAATATATACCTGTCTGGTGCTGCTGAAAAGGTTTTTGAAGGTGAAATTTAAGATTTTATCACAATGATTTTTCATTATAAATTATCTAAATCAATGTAACACTGGCTTTTAAGTAAATCTAATTCTTTTGGACGTTCTGCAAAATTATTATCACGCAAGGTGATTTTAGTCATTTTTTGTAATTTTTCCATTCCTTTTGGCAAAGTTTGAAGTTCGTTATTTGCTAACATTAATTCTTCTAAATTGGTCAAACTGCTAATATCTTCAAACAAATATTTTAGTTTATTTTCATTTAAGGTCAATTTAATAAGACTAGACAAATTGCTGATTTCATTGGGAATTTCTTGTAGTTGATTTTCTGATAAAAACAAATATTCTAAGTTTTTTAGTTCTCCTATTTCTGTAGGTAAGGTTTGTAAATGATTACCTGTAAGCAATAAATCTCGTAAACTAGTAAGATTTTTTATTTCTTTTGGGAGCGTTTTAAGGTTATTATATTCTACTAATAATTCTTCTAAATTTTCTAATTCTCCAATTTCTGTAGGCAACTCTTGAAAATAGTTAGAACTCAAATTTAAAACTCTTAGCTTTTTGAGATATTTTATTTCTGCTGGTAAAGCCATTGAAACACTATGAAATAAATTTAAAATTTGTAGTTTTTGTAAGATTTTTATACTTTTGGGAAATGTTGGTACTACCTGTTCAAATAAATCTAGCTCAACAATATCAGTTAAAAAGCTATTTTGAGGTTTTATTGTTGGATATGATTTATCTCTCCATTTCTCCAAAAACTCATACAACTCATTATATTCTTCCAATTCACAATCAAAAAAACGCTTAAACTCTTCTCTGAAATTTTGTGCCAATAAAAGCCCCAAGCGCACATTAGCAGCAATATCACTTTTAAGTAATTCTAATAAATTTTCAAATTCTTTAGACATTTTTTGATGGTTAGGAGTAAAATGAAATAAGCACTTTTTTATAATAGCTTAATAATCAAGTTTTATGTTCGTACTTCGTACCTCTTATTTCGTACCTTTTCCTAATGCCAAACCGCAAGCGCAATAGAAATGGCATTTATCAGAAAATAAATAATAGCAATAGACCACGCCACAACTTTATTGGTACTCTTAGCTAGATTTTTTAGTTTATTATCTTCACTTTGCTGCAAAATAAGAGCAGAAAAAGCTATAATAACAAAAATCATTACAAATGTAAGACCGTGTAAAGTATCTACAATAGTTAGGGTAGAACTTGTAGGCAAATAGCTATCAATCACATACTTATTACCTACACCAGAAAAAAGCCCACCCACAGGCAAGCCAAAACGTGGCTCTGCGTGTTCTGCATCAACAAAAAAGCTCACAAATGAAATAGCAAAGGCAATATACATTCCCAAAAATAATTTAAAAAACAACTCCCACGCTTCCCTTTCAAGTTCTATGGAAATGGTAAATTTAGCATAACTAGATTCTTGCGTTTTTAGTGTATTGTCGCCAAAACCAGTTTTGTAGCTACTCACGCCTGTACTTAGCTTAAAATTTGTAATTTTCCAACCTTCTACAAAAAGGGCAGGGTCATAAGATTTGCCAAGTGTATCCACCTTAAAAACAAGGCCATCAGTTTCAAATTGTGGATTTTCAATATCTATTTTGAGAGTCTGTTTGTCAAAGGGAAAATGCTCTACATTCCAAGACTGTTTCATAATACATTTGAGTTTCATCTGCAACCAGCCCTGATTACCAAGCTTTTCCATAATCATATTATCTATTTTCATTTCTTTTGCGTTGGGTATTTCTACGTCTTTATCCACATTAGAAATGGTATCTTTGATGAGCCAAAGCCAAAAACGAGCTGTATATTGTTGCTCTGGAAAGTCTAAGTCGTGCAAACTAATCACATAACAACCCACACGAGCCGTATCTGGTACTTGTTTTTTTGTTGGTGTAGTCGCAAGTATCAGGGTATCAAGGCGTTTATGCTTTGTAGCAAAACCCGCTTTTTGTGCTTTACTAGACAACGAAAATAACAAGAACGTAAGTAAGAAGAATATAAAAAATAAATATTTATTAGTCATTTTGTAGATTTATTGAACATTTTTAATTATTAGGTACAACTTCCAATAACGGACTATCAAAAATACTTGCAGGAGAAATTACATCTTGCTCATATATTTTTGCAGGAATAGGGTTTCCGTAACGCTGGTACATTATTTTCTTGACTTCTTTGCTGCTTAAATCAAAACTTTTTAGTTTTTCTAGTTTGCCAACTTCAATATTTGCACCATTTTTATAGATTTTCCAGACGAGTTCTGAGCAATAAATGCGCTCATCAGACCAACCAAAATAAATATCATAATCTTTATTTAAAAACTGTTTGCCATAATCCTTCATTTTGCTAAGTGTTTCATTTGTAAGGACTTGACTAGAATTTTTCAGTCTTTTGATGACAAAATGATTTTTATCACCTCTATTTATCCACTCTTGCAGGGGCGTAACTACCACAGGTTGTATTGCCTCAAAAACGAAATATTCAGTTTTCCCTGCTTTATTTTTCTCTTCATAAATGATGCCACAATGTGTGTAAATAGACTTTGTAGCAAGTTGTATAGCTTTTCCTTGCCCAGAAACGGAGATTTGAAAAATAATATCT
>JAYVHJ010000024.1:0-4088 GCA_043771315.1 Raineyaceae bacterium | reverse complement strand
CATATAATTTCATAAGAATTTCACAAATTTATAAAAAAAATATATAATATCAAAATAAAATTCTTTTATTTGTTTAAAAGATAGAATTTTCCTGTTATTTTTTTATTGATAAGGAGTGAATATCAAAATTTTACATTCGTACTTCGTACCTCTTAATTCGTACCTCGTCCTAATAATCTTCTTTTTCGTCTTCATTTTCATCACTATTGGCAATTGTACCAAATTTTTCTACTTTTTCCGTAAGTCCTGTAGCATCTTTCATTTCTACTAAGGCAAAATACTGGAAAACAGTTGCAAGTGTAGGTAAAAATGCTGTAATCATATTGGTAACCATTTCTACAATGAGTGCCACAGACAAAACCCCTGTAAAACACACTTGTGTAACGTCAGCCATACCAAAAATAGCAAACGGAATTTTAAGTACCGTCACCAAAATATATTGAATAATTCCCATTACAAAACTTAGCCCAAAACACGCCCACCAATTATCTTTCACGAGATAATTAGCCCTTTTTATAGCCTCCCAAAATGTTTTTTCTGGCTCAAAACTACGTATTACAAAAATATAAGACAAAGGTATGAAAAAATAAATAGAAACTAAAATACCCAAAAACAGTATAATTCCGCCTAAAATTCCTCCAACCACACCAAAAAAACTTATTACCAGCCCTGCCAAAAATGCCATTGCCGCATACAAAACCACAATTCCTAATGAAAAATATATATACGTTTGTGTTATTACCCAAAACTCACCCAAAACCGCCCTCCAAAGGTCTGTAATAGAAAAATTCGTACCTTTTTTCATATATAAAGCTACATACTGATAAACAGCAGATATCAAAAACACAAGCAAACTAAAACCAGCAATAGCATAAATCAAAATATAAATAATATTTCGCCCAATATTTTTGCTAAAATTGCTTACTACAAATAAATCAGAAGCGGGAAAAATGCTTATAAATATCACTGCAACTAGTGCTGCAGGAAGGGATATAAGGATATACATACTCAAAAAATGTGTAAAATGTTCTTTCACAAAAGCAAATGTAACATTGATTACATCTCCAAAATCCCTTTTTTTGCGCAATTCTATTTTATTATTTTTCATTTATTCTTATATTTATTTTTGAGAATTTGGTAAAAAGCCTCACATAAAATTTATGTAAGGCTTTTTATTTTATTGATATTAGTTAATTCTTCTAAATATCTTATTCATAAAGAATAGTTGGTTTTTCTTCTAGCTTTGGGTTGGTGTATTTGATAAGTACACTTTCAACGGCATTATTAGATTTTTTGAGAATGGTAAAAGAATAATTATAACCTTCTGGTTGTACACTCTCATTGGCATCAGGAATGCGTCCAAAAACCTCGTTCAAAAGCCCAGAAACCGTTTCATAATCTTCACTTTCTGGCAAATTTTCTGGCAAATGTTTGTTTACTTCTTCTATACTTGAAAGCGCATCAACAATAAATTCTGTATCATTTTTCTTCTGAACATTAGGCACTTCATTGTCGTATTCATCTTGAATATCTCCTACAATTTCTTCCACAATATCCTCCATTGTGAGTATTCCTGACATTCCACCAAACTCATCAACCAAGATAGCCATTTGTATGTGTTTGTGTTGCAACTCTTTAAGAACAGTATTGATAGATTTTTTTTCTGAAATAATATGCGCAGGACGTATGATATTTCTCAAATTAAAAGTATCTTTTGTATGAACCACTTTTAGCAAATCTTTTGAATAAACAATACCAACCACATTATCAATAGTATTTTCGTAAACTGGCATACGAGAATAACCTTCTTCATTTATTTTGCTGATAACTTCATCAAAGTTAGCTAAAACATTGATAGCCACTACTTTTGTACGGGGAATCATTATTTGTTCTGCTACTCTATCATCAAATTTGAAGACATTTTCTATAAGTTCGTGTTCAGAGAAATTGATAGTACCACTTTCTTTGCTTTCTGCCAAAAGTAGTCTTAGTTCATCTTCCGTGTGTGTGTCGTGTTCGTGGACAATAGGCACGCCCACAAGTTTGAGGATAAGACCTGCAAAGCCATTTAGCACCCAAATAGCAGGTTTGAAAAGCCAATAAAAAGCTCTTAAAGGCGCAGCAAGCATCATTGTAGTACGTTCTGGGTAGCGGATAGCAATGGATTTTGGAGCAAGTTCTCCAAAAACAATGTGCAAAACAGTAATCAAAAGGAAAGAAACAGGAACAGCAATCTGATGCGCTAGTTTGTCATCTGCTTCATAACCAACAAACTTCATAATTGCAATGACAATTTTCGCTACTACACCCTCTCCAATCCAGCCAAGCCCTAAACTTGCAAGCGTAATGCCTAGTTGTGTGGCAGAAAGATAGGCATCTAGGTTATTGACAACTATCAGCGCACCTTTGGCAAGTTTATTGCCTCCTAAAGATTTGCTTTCTACTTGAGAAATCCGCACTTTTACAATAGCAAATTCTGCAGCAACAAAAATGCCATTAAGTGCAACAAGAAACAAGGTAAGAAATATATCAAAAGCCATTAGTTAAAAAGTTTGGTAGAAGCCGTTTCTACATTGGCGGCAAAATATTTTTTGTTGTGTAGATTTTATATGCAATTGCAAGCGCAAATATAGTATTTTTAAGACATCTTTTTATGCAAAGTGAGATAAAAAATAAAAAATATCCCAAAAATAGCTAAAAAGTTTTTTTTCAATGCTACAAAACATTACCTTTATTGCAAAATAAATAATTGTGAATTGTAAATTGTGAATTACGAATGAATGCAAAGTGTTCTTAATCAGATTATTATATCTTATTTTAGAACTATCAAAACATAAATCAATTATAAAAACTACAAAAATTTCAACAATTATTACAAACACCTTAGAAAATTCTGTGAAAACTTATTATTCGTATGAAAATAAACAAAAATACTATTGATATTAAAACATTTTTTAGAAATCCTTTTTTTATCTTACTTTTTTTATTGCTCAATCTTTTTATAAATGCTACTGGTTTGGCACAACGGACATATTATAATGAGTTTACACCAAAAAATGTAGTAAAATTCAATGTGATAAGTCCCTATTTTCAGACCTATCATTTGGCATATCACCGTAAAATTGCCTACAAAATGAGCGCACAAATAGGTGTATCTTATACCCACGACTTTGCACGTAATCAAATCATAGTCAGGGGGTTTAGTATTACCCCAGAGTTCCGCTATCATCTCACAAATATGCGTTCTGATGGACAACTCTCACCAGCAGGTATTTATCTTGCAGGGGCATTTAGGTTTACACAGTTGAGTTTGCGCAAAACCATAGATATAGGCGTTGGCGGGCTAGAAGTTACCTCCCCTTATACACAATTAGGCTTTTCTGCGCTTATAGGGCAACAATTTTTACTAGAAGACAAAGATGTTTTATTAGATAATAAACTTACTTTAGATTTTTTTGGAGGAGTTACACTTAATACAGGCGCACTTGCTCCCCCATTTACAGAGATAAAAGGACCAGTTAATTTTGGTGTTATTTCTCTTTCACTTAGGTTGGGAGTTTGTTTAGGTTATGCGTTTTAGACATTATTTTTCACCACATAGGCACATAGAAAACATAGAAATACATTGTTTGCACTCATAAAAACATCAATTAAAATAAAAAAAATACTATTTTGTTTGTAAAGCACGTTCTTTTTTGCTTATTTACGCAAATATTGCTTAAAAAACTGCAACATTAACCTTATACAACTAAAAATCAACTTAAAAAAGATATAAATATGGCATCTCATCTCCAATATGTAAAAGAAGTAGAAGAAGCATTCCGCAAAGTAGGACTTGACCCACAGACGGCAAAGGCATCTTTACCTGGTTCGTGGTCGTTTAGTCGTGGTTCTATTACGGTGATGGTTACACTGAATACCTCGCCTAGTTCTACAGGTGAACAACGTACTATCACAATGTCTTCACGTCTTATGGATATGCCTACACGTAAGAAAAGTGAACTTTACCGCCGTTTGCTTGACCTTAATCATTCGTTTGTGGGAGAGCGTTTTGAGATTTTTGATGAGGCAATTTATCTCACGACTGC
>JAYVHJ010000023.1:0-6736 GCA_043771315.1 Raineyaceae bacterium | reverse complement strand
CATAGAAGCACACCAAAGTACAAATCATTTGTACGATCAAAATCCCTATTCTGTTCATTTGGCAATAGTGGTGAGTTATGCGCAAAAATACATTCATTTGTTACCAGAAAACCTGCAAGATGATGTAATAAGTGCTTGTTGGTTACACGACACTATTGAAGATTGTCGCTTGACTTACAACGACTTAGTACAAGAAACTAATACAAATGTAGCAGAAATTGTTTTTGCCGTTACCAATGAAAAAGGTAAAAATAGAAAAGAACGAGCCAACGCAAAATATTATGAGGGCATCAGAAACACTGTAGGCGCAATATTTGTGAAACTTTGCGACAGACTAGCCAACGTAAAATACTCAAAAGATACCAATTCTCGTATGTTGGAAGTCTATAAAAATGAATATTCTGAATTTATTAAGGCTCTTTTTCCTGATACTCTAAATGGTGAGAATGAAAAAATGCTTTATTATCCTATTTTGAAGGATTTAGAGGAGATAATTAATGCTTAAAAAGAAGACTTCACCTTAAAATGAAGTCTTTTTTGGATTTTACAGAGATATTTGCTAGTTTTTTGACATTTTTCAAGAGAATAGATGTAATATTAAAATAATCAAATAATGTAATATTTTATAAATTTATAAACTTTTATTTGGAAAAATGAAATACTTTTCCTAGTTTTGCTGTCGTAAATTTAATAGTTATGTTTGATTTCAATTTTAACCCCCTAAATATATGAAACCCCTACTAATAACCCTGCTTTTTGTTGTGGTAGCCACATTTGCAGGCTGCAAAAAAAAATGTATAGGAAATGGACAAAAAGGAGAAAATGATAACCGTAGCTACATTAATTTTGAGTTGCTTAATCCTAATGGAGGAAACTATTTTGGTTTTTATGGAGCTGGGCAAGACCTTAGTTATGTAAATATGCTAGATGAAAAAGGTAATGAGGTTATTGGTGGAGAGTATGAAGAACCTTGGAGAAAGGACTGTTTATCCTATCAAGATGACACAGACCCCTCAAAACCAACAGGTATAAGTAATCTTAGTGTAGATTTTTATAATGGTTATTCTGCTTATAAAGACTCCATAGGAATAGAAATAAACCGTACTTTTTACCTCAAACTAACCAAGTTTGATACAGACACCATAAAAGTAAAATATACTTTAATAGACCCTTGCCAAAAAATAATAAGCAATGTTAAGATACAATATAATAATGTTACTTATTTAAATGAGATGGGCACAAGACCAGGAAATCCTCAATTAACCTTTACTAAAAATCCATAATCCTTAAAATCACTCAATATGAAACTTTTTTTAATCTTTTTCTTTTGTTCTATAATTGGTTTTTCTGCCTTTGCACAGGATAATGTTTCTTTTTGTGAAACAGAAGAAACTTCGGAAGAAGAAATGCAAAAAATGCCTTGGTATGGTAATAATGCCTATCTACAACAATTCTATGATAGTCTAAGTGCTACCTTCAATGGTAATCCATCTTATAGAGTAGAAGGTACAAATGAAAACGTATTTTACCGTATTCCTGTGAAATTCTGGGTGTTTAACCACCCTACTCCGACAAATGATTTTGTTCTTAAAAGCCCAGAACGTGCATTAAAAGCAACTATTTGGTCATTGAATGAGGCATTTAGGAGAAATGCCGTACCTATTCGTTTTTATATGCTATGTCCAGAATATATAGAAGATAAAAAGCTTGGCAGTGAAAGTGTAGGTTTACTTGGTCGTACTTTTAACTTTAAATACAATACTTCTGGTGCGCTTAATATACGTATTATCAATAGTTTTAATGATGCTGACACAAAAGGACAGTTTAATCTACTTGATGATGCCGTTACTATGGTTAGAAGTAAATTTATAGAACTGGATTTAGCTAAATCAACTGGACGTATCTATAACGAAACACTTGTTCACGAAGTAGGTCATTGGCTTGGTTTAGTGCATACACATAGGTTTTATGGTGTACCTTGTTTGCAAGAACAGGTTACACGTGGTTGGATGTGGAGTAGTTGTCCACCATTCTATTCTCCACAAGCAGAATACAGAGGAGATGCCCTTGCTGACACACCAGCAGATCCAGAATTAAGTAGATTTACCCCTAGAAGTGGTACTAATTTAATTAATTGCAATTGGATATTAGGACCACACGACGCAAGAGGAGACCAATTTAGACCAGATATAACTAACATAATGTCTTATGCTCCAGATGCTTGCGTAAATAAATTTTCAGACGGGCAACGTATTATTATGGTGCGTAAGGCTAGCCAAAGAAGTGCTTTTGGGGTAGCTTATCCTACTTATACAGTAAAAGCCAACAATGATTTTGATATTTATGAGCCAGACAATACAGATAAGGCAGCTTCTCCTATTGCCCTCAATGAAACACAAATACATACACTCAATACCATTTACTCACAAAATAGCTGTGAAGATGATAGTGATTGGCTTGCTTATACACGTAGCGCAAATAGTATAGGAGATGTTTTTATTGATATTATAGATGTTGTAGGGCATTATAACCCAGTTTTAGAGGTAGAGTTTTGGAATAGTGACCCTACCAAAACTCCTCGTGAGAAAACCACAAGAGGGGTAGCTACTTTGGTGAGCAATAGCAATACGAAATTCACTTATAAAATTCCTTGTAGTGCTTTAGACTCAAATAAAACTTATCTTATTCGTGTGGCACGTAATTGAGGCACATTAGGAAGATATTCAGTTCGTTTGAGGGCTGATTTGCCTTTTATATCTGGTACAAGCACTTTTTGCGTTGGTGGTGCTGGAAGTTATACAGTTTCTCCTATACCTGCTGGCGCAACAGTTAACTGGCAAGTAACAGGTGGTATTACCTTGATAAGTCCGCAAGGTGCGCTTACAGCTGTTGTTTTAGGAAATTGGTATGGTCGGGCTACCATACAAGCCACTATAACATACTGTGGTGCGTCCTATCAAACACCGCAATTTAGTGTATTTGTAACCAACAAACCAAATTTAGATGTTAACTATGTTTATAATAATGGCTCAAGTACACCATTGAATATTACTTATATAATTGGTGATGAACAATTTAGCACTATCAATAATATATGTCTTGGATACACAAACAGGGGCTATTTAATTACTAATTCTAGTGCTGGTAGTCTTGTAACTTTTACGGCAATTGGTGGGCTAACTTGTTCTTATAGAGATGCAACAAGTACTTATGTGAATATTGCATCTGGTACAGTGGGGCGTGTACAAGTAACTTCTACGAATATCTGTGGTACTGATACTTATGAAATTGCTTTTAAAGTTGTTAATTGTGGCTCACCTGATAACCCTAGTGACCCCACTAATCCGCCTAACCCTTGTAATAATCCGCCAAGACTGTATAATATCTCACCAAATCCTGCTTCAGAGCAAATAAAAATAACTGTTGCGCTAGGCACTTCAGAAAAACCTGTACCAATTGAATGTCCGCCACCTCCAAAAATAAAATCAATGATTGATTCCAAAGAGGGCATTACGTTTAGTGAGGTGAATATTTATAATAGTTTTGGTATTTTGGTATTGTCTAGGCAAACCAATAAAGCCAAAGAGTTTGTTATTCCACTTGGAGAGTTAAGAGCAGGTTTATACTTGGTACAAATCAGTGAAGGAGAATATGTAGAAAGACATCAGATAATCATAGAATAGAAAAACATTACAAAAAGCCTTTCCAATATTTGCAAAGGCTTTTTTGTTGAGTTATTTTCCTAATTTCTTTTTTCTTTGTTTTTGGAGCTTTGTCCAATCAATAAGGTTGCTTATATTATCCAAAATTTTCTTAAACAACTCAAAATAAAGTGTTACATAAAGTAGCAACGACATTACCCAAATAACAATAATATTAAAATACAAGGTATCATAATAGCGTCCCATAAAATGCTTTTTAGGAGCGAAAAAATGAGTACGAAAACTAAAATAGTCTTCTGGCGTAGCCGTAAAATAAATAGGATTTATCTTTTGTATGATGCGGTCTTGTGATACTAGTAAGCGAGTAGCATCAGCCGTATTTTTCACCAGTTGTTCTAGTTTTTCGTTAGAATAGCGTTTTTTGAGTTCCTGAAATACTTTTTTCTGTGCAGGCGTTTGCGTAAGGCGTGCCATTAGCTTGTCTTTTTCATCTGCAATTTTGTTGTAAGATTTGATATACGTTATTTGAAGTTCTTGCAGATATTTTTTTGTTTTGTCGTGAATTCCTTTTGTAAGATTTTCACGTGTAAGGTTTTCATTATCAGCAAAAACGCCAGAAAATTGCGTTTTTTTCTCAAACTTAAATTCATTTCTCAATACACGCAATTTGGCATCTACATCATTTTTGAGAGAATCAACTTTAAGATTACTAAAACTATATGCAAGTTTGCTTTCCAGCGCAGGAAGATAATAAACTTTCATATACTCTGCCTCTGCTAGCTTTTTATCATATTCATAAAACATTTTTTCATAGTCATTGTCCTTAAATTGGCTTACCACAATAGCCTCAAAACCCCAACGAGATGCCATAATATCACCCACCACAGGCACTTTGTCTTGACTAGAAACACTTGGATTTATCTCATCAAAATTTACTACAACACCACCCAAAATAAGTTGTGGAATAAGCAAAATAGGAATAATAATATAAATAGTAATCACAGAATTAAAAGTGGCGGAAATATTGAGTCCCAACACATTAGCAAAGCACGCACAGGAGAAAAACACCGCCCAATACGTATAAAACATTCCGTTTATATCCAAAACCCAATGTCCAACAAGCACAAAACAAAACGTCTGAATGGCAGAAAATCCAAATAAAATGGCAATTTTGGCAGTCAAATAACTGTTTCTACTCAAATTCAAAAACGCCTCTCTTTTATTGATTTTTGCATCTTTGATAATCTCCTCCGCACTTACTGTCAAACCAATAAAAACGGAAATAATCACGCCCATAAAAATAAAGGCAATAATATTCATGTTCTCATTAAAATTGTAGCCAATTTCTCCCAAACTCTCATCAGTATTATGAAATCTCACAATATACGCCAAAATAAGTGCCAAAATAGGTGCTTCAAGCAGGTTTATGGTAAGATATTGGGTATTGCTAAGTTTTGCAAGCACATCACGAGTAAAATAAATAGTGCTTTGTTTGATGCGTGAAGGAATTTTAAGCGTTTTTACAGGCTCTTCCAAATTTGGTTTTATTTCTGGAAGAATGATTTTTGACTTAAAATTATCATTCCATTTGCGAGGGGAAACCTTGCGTTTGGTGGTCAGACGACCATATTCATTAACAACTTTCGTTTCAATAATACTAAAAATCTGCTCAGGATTTACGTTTCCGCACTCCACACATGAGCCTTCCTCTTTGTCCACAAAATGCGCCATAGTCTTAAAATAGACAATAGCCTCCACAGGATTGCCATAATAAATAGGATAGCCGCCCACATCAAGAATAAATAATTTATCAAACATCTTAAAAATATCAGAAGAAGGCTGATGAATTACGACAAAAATCAGCTTTCCACGCAAAGAAAGCTCTTTTAGCAAATCCATAATGTTTTCAGAATCCAAAGAACTAAGCCCAGACGTTGGCTCATCAACAAAAAGCACTGCAGGCTCACGTAATAGCTCCAAACCAATATTTAGGCGTTTTCGTTGCCCACCAGATATAGTTTTTTGCATCACATTGCCTACTTTGAGGTCTTTTGTTTCAGAAAGTCCTAAATTTTGGAGCGTTTTCAGCACCAAAGTATCCAGTTGTTCCTCTGAATAATGGCTAAAACAAAGTTTTGCAGCATAATAAAGATTTTGAAAAACTGTGAGTTCTTCTATCAAAAGGTCATCTTGTGGCACGTAGCCAATCAGTCCTTCTATGCGTTTTTGGTCTTTATGAATATCAATGCCGTTAATCAGCACTTTCCCTTGTGAAGGTACATAATTACCATTCAGCACGTTCAGAAGTGTACTTTTACCAGAACCACTTGCACCCATAAAGCCAACTAATTTGCCAGATTCTTCTGATAAATTGATGTCGTGTAGGGCTATTTTGTCGCTTGAAAAACGGTACGTAAGGTTTTTTACTTCAAAAGAAAGTTTTTCGTTACGGTGTTCATTGAGGAAAAGTGTAACGACATCACTATAATAAATGGGGTCGTTTTTATCACTTCTAAGTGAGCTTCCTGTAGGAAAAATATAGGTTTGGTGGTTGCGCAGGGCAATTCCGTTGAGATAAATATTACTTTTGCCTGATTCATAACGCAAAAGATAGGTTTCTAAACTAGGAATACGCAAAACAGCTATTTTGCCTTCTATTTTCTCTCTAAAAATATGCTTGTAGGCTATATTTTCCTTCTTAAAAATATCATTATCAATAAAAACAACTTGTTCTGGGTCAAAGTCATTGAGTTCTGGGCTGATAATAAAACGCTTAATTAGTTGGTATTCCGCCTCTTCAAAGTTAAAGGCTTGCGCTACAGTGTCTGCATATTCCGCCTCTGCATTAGAAATAGAGCCATCAGAAACAGTCAAGTCAAGCAAATTAGCAATTACAACGACTTTTTGTTGTTGTGTAAGCTCAGAATTGATAGCTTTAAATATCTGAAAAGCATTGAGTTTCTCTGCACGAGCGGCAAAAACGTCAAACTTGTGCATATATTGCCCAATATGGTCTTCACTGATTTGCTCTGCCAAAAACTTACGAATAATGTTTTTTTCTTGGATAGTAACCC
>JAYVHJ010000022.1:0-1801 GCA_043771315.1 Raineyaceae bacterium | reverse complement strand
GAGTAAGTCACCGCCAAATTATTATAGAAGTCCTTATACATTATTATAATGTGTAAGGACTTTTTATTTGAAAAATAGTTAGGGGAAAGATATTAAGTGCTACGATTAGCTAAATTATATAATCAATTATTGTGAATGTACCCGTTCAATTTAACACAAGTACTTTGGCAAGATTGGTAAAGTAACATAAAAAACAGACATATATCCTAAATATTTGGTTTAAAATCCTTAATTTTCAAATGATTATAAAAATAAAAAATGGATAAAAACGAATTTCCCAAAAAACTTATTTTTTAAATTCTTTATAATCAAATAGTTGCAATATTATAAATTTATAATTCATTGATTATCTAAATTTTATTTAAATCCAATGATATTTTTAATAATCTGATTTAAATTGATATTGAGGAGCTTTTCCCTAAATAACATCAATTTCCCGCCATTACTTGCTTAATATACCAAAAAAAGTAGGTTTACAAAGTGTCTCTTCCAAAGAAATAAAAGTTTCTGTACGTTGTATACCTCCAACTTTTTGTATCTTATCATTCAAAACTTCCCTCAAGTGGTTGGTATCTTTACACAAAATCTTGGCAAAAATACTATATGCACCAGTCGTATAATTAAGGCTCACAACTTCTGATATTTGTGCTAGTTTCTGCACCACTTCATCATAAAGAGAACTTTTATCAAGGTAAATTCCTAAAAAAGCTGTAACGTCCCAACCCAATTTGGCATAATTGATAGTAATTTGCGCACCAGTAACAATTCCCAAATCTGTCATTTTGCGCATACGTACGTGTACAGTACCACTAGACACATTTACCTTGTCTGCAATCTCTGTATAAGGCATATTGGCATCTTGGGTGAGAAGACTCAATATCTTCAAATCTGTATTATCAATTTGGAAATTTTTATCCATTTTCTTAATAGTTTTTTGCTAAATTTTTAACAAATATAGTAATATTTTGATTAAACTGTAAATTTTAAATTATTTTATTGAAAAATTTGTAATATCCAAACAAACCTGCTACATTTGCAACAGGAAAACAAACAATTACGTTTTTCTTTATCATAATGTAAGGTGACGAAACTGGCAGACGTGCCCTCCTATCTCGGGGGTGAAGACAAAGGTACAAAGACCAACTTGGTGATAAATAATACTTCTCAAACACGTATTATTCGCCACAAAGTTCGTCCTAACTTCTTCTTAGAGGTTCAACTCCTTTCCTTACAGCAAAATAGTTTTTCATAAGATTGGGAAAGCCCCCACGCATTGCGTGGGGGCTTTTTTTAATATTTTTTAATAGCGTTCTTTTTCTGCCCAACGCTCATAACTCACAATGGTAGCAGGATAATCTACCCCTATTTTTACGTCATATTGGCGTTGTTCTGCATTGGAGAGTGCGCCTGCGGTGTGTATAAGCGCATTGGGAAGTTTATTAAGTTCTGGCAACCAATATTTTACGTATTCTCCTTTGGCATCATAATTTTTTGCTTGTCTAAGAATATTAAAATAACGGTCTTCACGAGGGTCGTTGCCTACACCAGCCACATAATTCCAGTTGCACCAGTTGCTACATACATCATAATCAAGGAGTTTACTCTCAAAATACATAGCTCCCCAAATCCAACTAATTTTCATGTCTTTTACTAAAAAGCTCGCTACATTTTGCCTTCCTCTGTTTGACATAAAACCTGTTTGGTTGAGTTCTATCATATTTGCATCAATAAAAGGCACGCCTGTTTGTCCATTTGCCCATTTTTCAAAAAAAGTTTTGTTTTCAGAAAATTTTGGGAGTAT
>JAYVHJ010000021.1:0-4978 GCA_043771315.1 Raineyaceae bacterium | reverse complement strand
TGAATATTTTTCAGAAGATTTTGTAAGAAAAACTATTCAACAACTTATCTCCAATAATACTGATAGTTTTGATAACAATTCCACCCATACAAATAATGCTACCTTCCGTATAAAAATTAGTTTTTGGCGCAAAAATGGTGGCTTTTACACGCCTACATTTCCAAAAAATGAATGTAATACCCATATTTTGATACGTATTGTTTCCCACGAAATTAAAAGTAGCAATAGCAATAATCATTATTCAGTCCTCAATGAAAATCCTATCACAAAAATTGCTTTCTCTAATAAAATAAAACTCTCGTTTTCTTCGTTCTCTCCTTATAAAACGCTTAATTGTTTGCCTTACATTTTGGCAGGCATAGAAAAAACAGAGAGAAATTTGGAAGATTTGATACTTTCAGATACCCAAAATAATATTTCTGAATGTATTGCTGCTAATATTTTTTGGATAAAAGATGATAAGATTTTTACTCCAAACCTGCAAACTGGTTGCGTAGGTGGCATTATGCGTAAGCAAATCATAGACAATGCAAAAAAACTTTCCATAGGTTTGGAGGAAGGGTTTTTTCAGAAAAAATATTTACTTGATGCTGATTCCGTTTTTACGACTAATGTAACGGGCATACGTTGGATACAAAGTATTGAAAATGAATTGTTTAGTAAGCATAAAATTTTAGAAATACTTGCAACAGTTATTTGAAAACAACTAAATAATTTACATACTTTTTATATAATTAAGTATTCAAAAAAATAATTGATATTATAATATAAGTTTTAAAAAATTAAGTGTATATTTGTATAACAAACACACCTATAAAATTTAACGGTAGTGTCAAACAAGTAACGCTAAACAATAGTCTGGCTACAAAGTCTGACGTAAAAAGCATTACATCTTTAACACTACCCTTTTTTTAAGCCAAATTTACGCAAACCCAAACGAATTCTCGGTGAAGTCCAGCGGATTCTCAATGAAACCCTACGAATTATTTCTTGTTTTTAAATATTTTTGGTTTAGATGTGCCTTTTTAAGGCTTTTTAATTTATAGCTAGGGGTAAAAGTAGCATAAATAAATATATGATTTAAAATAAATTCAAACGGATTCTCAATGAAACCCTACGAATTCTCAATGAAGTCCAGCGGATTCTCGGTGGCTATTGACTACCATTTGATTTAGATGCACCTTTGCAGCAGTATTTACACGTAGTAATTTTAACACCTATAAGATTTAATTTTAAATAAAGAAATAATGATAAAAATTTGACTAATTATTATTCAGTAATCTTATGAAACTAATAACAATAAAAAAGTGGTGTAATGACAATATTTCTGCCATTGCTTGGCAGCGCATCACAACAAAAGCACTTCCTTTTTTTAGAGAGAAAGGCTTTACTTATAAAGATATTGAAAGTCCAACAGATGATTTTGTAATTGATACAGACTTTGGAAATATTATTGCTGAAATAATACAACAATATTATAACATTACTATACCCTTTTCAGAAGATTTTACTAGCATAAATCAGCTAGTAAATCCCCAAAAAACTGATACTAGTAGTGCAGAACCTGCAGAGATTAAAGAACCTATAAAAGTTATTGCGCCTACATTATCTATGTCGCAAATAGATATAGACGAGCGTAACAAAAGCAAAACGGTTTCTGCAGAACTTGCTCAAATGACACACAGTATTATGTATGCCAGCCAAATACAAAAAGCACTTCTACCAAATGATGCTAAAATATTATCTCACGTGTCAGAATATTTTTGTATTTATCAGCCAAAAGATGTGGTTTCTGGTGATTTTTATTGGTTTTTGAAGGAAGAAAACAAACTTTTTTTTGCAGCCGTGGATTGTACTGGTCACGGTGTGCCTGGTGGCTTTATGACTATGATGGCGAGCACACTTTTGAATAATATTGTGGGAGATACTAAGGTCCATAGCCCTGCTCTTATTCTTGAATTGTTACACGAAGGTATCAAAAATGAACTTCATCAGGTAGAAACGGGCAATACAGATGGTATGGACGTGTGTCTTATATGTATAGAACCACAAGAAAATGAGTTTAAGGTTACTTTTTGTGGGGCAAAACGTCCTTTGATTATTTTCAAAGACAACGAAATGATACAACTCAAAGGTACAAGAAGAAGTATTGGAGGCGTTCAAACACTCAAACAAGCAGTTTTTGAAGACCAGATAATTACACTCAAAAAAAATGATGCACTTTATCTTACAAGTGATGGTTTTGTAGATACACCTAATGAAAAGAGAGATAAATTTGGACTTCCACGCCTTCAAAAAATGATTTATAAATATGCCAACGCCTCTATGGAAACCCAAAAACGCTTTTTTACAGAAGCACTGGAACTTTTTAGGCAAGATAGTGCGCAAAGAGATGATATTTTAATGATGGGAATTAGACTGTAAGTAATTGTAAATTATGATTTAAAATGATGAATTAGATAACAAAGATTTATAGCTCAAAACACCACTTTCATAAAGAGAAATACTATTTTCGTCAAATTAAATATTTTAATTTGACGTTTTTTATTTATTTTTGAGGAAATAAATTCAGTCAAGTTTAACAATTTCTAACGGTTTTTAAATATGAAAAAAACAATTTTCAATACCTCATTTTTAGTTATTTTATTATTGATAACTGCCTACAAAAATCAAGAATTTTCTAAACTAGAAAAAAATAAGCCACTCGCAGATACGTATGCAGGCGTATATTTTTGTGAACAAACCAAAGAAATCATTGTGGTAGAAGGCAACGACAAAGCAGTCAAAAAAATCTATTACGCTAAGGGGAAAAGTAAATTTAAAGCACAAAAAATCACCTCACAGAAAAAATTAGTTAGTGATAATCCTTTAGGAGAAGACTATGAAGTAAGTTTTGCAGGCGTTGCAGGTGCAGACAAGCTAATTTTTGGTAACCAGCCAAGCGGAAAACGCTATCTGGAACAAAAATCAAAAAAAGGAAAAGAAAATACAGCTTTTTTCTGTATCAGTTCTGACCCAAATGTTATGGCACAATTTAGTGCTACAGGTTCTCCTAATATCTTGATTTCTAGAGCTTTTGCGGGAAAATATATAGTAGAAAACACGTCAGACGAAGTAGAAATTTATACCCTAGAAATGCAGTATGCATTTGGTTTTAAGTACAAAGGCATAAATGCTACAGCTATTGTATCAGATGATTTAAGCATACAAATGACTGACCCAGCAGGCAAAATAACTTATTCTAATAGTGGTGTAATTAGCTTTTTGGTTGAGCCAACTGGCAAAAATAGTTTTACGTTGATGCAAAAAATATAAATAGTTTTGAGTTACGAGTTTTGAGTTGAAATACAAAGTATAATGTATTTTAACTCAAAATTCACAATTTACCACTCACAACTAAATTAGTCATCATACGTAACAACTTCTTTGGCAAGTTTCATATAATCTTGTGCGCCATTGGCATCTGGCGCATAGCTAAATACGCTTTTCCCATAAGATGGAGCTTCTACGAGTTTTACATCCATACGAATAAGCGTATCAAACATATAAAGAAAACTATAAGTTTTGACAATATGTGCCAATACTTCCTGCGTAATACGCCTTTTGCGGTCGTACATCAGTGGCAAAATACCCATAATTTCTAGTGTTGGGTTAAGATTTTTCTTAATTCTCTCTACAGTTTCCAACATCAATTCTAAACCGTGAATACTTAAAACCTCCATTTGGAGTGGTATAATAATGTATTTGGCAGCGGTGAGGGCATTGATAGTCATTACTGAAAGAGAAGGAGAACAATCCATTAGAATATAATCATATTGAGGAGCTTGCAAAAGCAGTTTTTTGATAATAAACTCTCGTTGTGGGTAGCCTGCTAGTGAAACTTCCAAATCTGCAAGACTAATATCCGCAGGAATAATCTCTAAATTTTCACGTTGAATAATGGCATTATTGAGTGAAATATCTCCTAAAATCACATCTGAAATTGTCCATACATTGCTATTTGCACCAAGATAATAAGAAAGGCTACCTTGCGGGTCTAAATCTAGCAAAAGAACACGTTTGCCCATATCAGCAATTGCTCTGCCAAGATTTACTGCAGTAGTTGTTTTGCCTGTTCCTCCTTTCTGATTGACAATAGCAATAATTTGGGTCATTGATAAGATTTTTGATTGAAAATATAAAATTGCACCGCAATTTTTGTAAATATACGAATTTTTAGAGAAGAACGTAAAATAAGTAGAATAACATAAAAACAAGCTAAAAAAACCACTTTCTAATTAAAATTAAAGAGTGGTTTTAGATTTAGTGGCAAAAATACGTAAGTCCTAAGTATTTCATTCTTCACTGTTATACGCCCATTTGACGTACATTGCGCCCCACGTAAAACCACCTCCAAAGGCTGCTAAAACAAGGTTATCTCCTTTTTTGAGTTGCTTTTCGTAGTCTGAAATACACAAAGGAATTGTAGCATTTGTGGTATTTCCGTACTTATGAATAGTAAGCATTACTTTTTGTTCATCAAGTCCCATTCTTGCTGCAGTAGCATCAATAATACGTTTATTAGCCTGATGTGGCACTAAAAATGCTATATCATTAGGGGTAAGATTATTTTTTTGCATTAGTTCGTAGGCAGTATCAGACATAGCTTTTACAGCGTGTTTGAACACGGCGCTACCCTCTTGATACACAAAATGTTCTTTATTTTGGATAGTTTCTAGTGTTGGTGGTCTGCGACTTCCGCCTGCTTTTTGGTGTAAGTGTACCCACCCAGCACCATCAGACTTCAAAATACTATCTTGTATTCCTAAACCTTCTGTGTTTGGTTCTAGCATTACTGCACCAGCACCATCACCAAAAATAATACAAGTAGAACGGTCTGTATAATCAATAATGGATGACATTTTATCAGCACCCACCACAATAATTTTTTTATATTTGCCTGTTTCTATAAACTGAGAGGCAGCTGTGAGCGCATACA
>JAYVHJ010000020.1:0-2094 GCA_043771315.1 Raineyaceae bacterium | reverse complement strand
AGAAATAGGATAAATGCTGTCACTAATAATACGGGCATTACGGTAGCCTTTTGTGTTATAAAGTTCAATGATTTTATCTTTATCTTCTTCAAATTTCTTAGCAATAAATTTTGCATTATTAAAAATTCTTTTCCAAGATTTCTTTTTAATTTTCATAGTACGCTGAATTTTCTTATCAGTAATTTCTGTATTACCTTCCACAAGAATATCACGCACTTTTACCTTAGAGTTTTTCTTTATTTTTACTTTCAAAATAACGGCATTTTGCAATACAGAATCACGAATTTGGACTATGTTTACTTCTGCATTATTAAAGCCTTTTTCAGCATAAAATTTCTTTACACCGTGTTTCATATTTTTGGTGATAGCATCAGTAATAATAGAGCCACGCACACCGCCCAGCTTTTCAGCCAAAGAAGTACGGCTACCTTTTTTCACGCCAATAAACTCCAAACGTGAGATTTTTGGACGTTCTTGCAAAGTAATATTTAGGAAGACCTTTTCTCCTTCTGTACGTTCTACCAAAATATCAATATGACCAAAAAGCCCAGTTTTCCAGAGTTTTTTGATAGCATTTCCCAAATCTGTACTAGGAATAACGAGTTTGTCGCCACCTTTCAAGCCAGAAAGATTAGCTACTGCAATAGGGTCAAGGAATTGCACGCCAGAAACATTGATACCTCCAATAATATACTCTTTTGTTTCTACGTCTTGTGCTTGCAAGTGTAGGTTTGCAAAGCTAAAAAGAAATAAAAAAGCCATTATAAAGCTTTTTAGGATATTTTTTGTCATTTTTTGTTGAATTTTGAAAATCTTATTGTTGCTAATTTTTTGTCGTTTGTAATATATTATTACCACATTCCGTAAGTACGACTTACGGCTACTATCATTAAACCCTTTCAGGGTTTCAATACAAATGAATGAATTTGTAAATGTAATTTATCAATGTCGTTGTCTAATTTAAGAAATGAAAATCAAACAACTTGATAATCAAAGTTTTAAATTCGTACTTTGTACCTCTTATTTCGTACTTGTTTCTAAGAAAGTTGTTCACTTATTTTGCCAAAACGTCTTTCTCTTTGTTGATAATTGATGATAGCATTGTGCAGATTTTCTCTGCGAAAATCAGGCCAAAGTACTTCATCAATGAAAATTTCTGTATAAGCCATTTGCCAAAGCAAAAAGTTACTGATACGAAGTTCTCCGCTGGTGCGTATGAGAAGCTCTGGGTCAGGAATATTTTTTGTAGATAAATAGCTATTTATCAAATCATTATCTATTTTTTCTGTACTAATTTTTTCGTTTTCAACATCTTCTGCAATTTTTTTCATAGCTTGCGTAATATCCCAACGTCCACTATAACTAAGTGCTAACACAAGCACAAGTCCAGTATTTTTAGAAGTAATTTCTATTGTTTCTGCAAGTTCTTTTTGGCATTTTTTTGGCAAACTTTCTATATCTCCAATACATTGCAGACTGATATTATTTTTGGTAAGGGTTTTTGCCTCACCTCTGATAGTATGTACCAAAAGTTCCATTAGTGCATCTACTTCTTTTTGCGGTCTTGACCAGTTTTCAGTAGAAAAAGCGTACAAAGTCAAATATTTAACGCCTAGTTCTGCACAACCTTCAGATGCTTCTCTAACAGCTTTTATAGCATTTTTATGACCAAAAACACGCATTGCGCCTTGTTTTTTTGCCCAACGCCCATTTCCGTCCATAATGATGGCAATATGGGTAGGAAGCTTGTTTAAATCTATATTTGGATTGATATTATTAATAATTTTTGATAATATTGTATATTGATTTTTCTAATTTGGGCGCAATTTAAGCAATAGTTGTGTTTATTCCTAATTTTGGTTTTAAAAACAAGTTTAATAGATGATAAATTATTTTTTGCAACCTATTTTTTGACATTTTTCAAGAGAATAGATGTAAGTTTGGGTAATATAAAAAATAAAATAAATGTAAGATTTTGTAAATTTATAAACTTTTATTTGGAGAAATAAAATACTTTTCTTAATCTTGCACCTAAATTCATCTCTTATCTAACAAACCAAAATATTTATGTTTAATCTCACACAAACGCCAAAC
>JAYVHJ010000019.1:0-4499 GCA_043771315.1 Raineyaceae bacterium | reverse complement strand
GGTATGCTTTTTAAAACATACGAAGGAGAGTTAAACATTTCTTCAAAGGGCGCACTTGGTGAAAAATGGGCTTTTTCTGTTAATGGGAATGACAAAGAGCTTATCAAACAACTTAATGATGCAATGGGAAAAGAAGTAAAACTAGATTATAACGAAAAATATGTCAAAATGTCTTGGGCAGGCGACACTAAATATTTTATTACTAAAATGGAAAAAGTACAATAATTTTTTATTGTTGTTTTTTACCACATAGGCACATAGAGAACATAGAAATACATTTTTTGTATTTTATGTTCTTTTTTTGTTTGAAATGTTAGCTTGTTTTTATCTAAAAAATCTAACATTTTTTGATAAATCAGCGTTTTGTTGATAGATACGCAAGTGGGCATGCCCACTTGTCAAATATGTAAACGTAATTCGTAATTTCTAATTCGTAATTGAACAAAAAATGTCAAAAAAAGTAATTATTATTGGTGCTGGTTTTTCTGGGATTTCTGCAGCCACAACGCTTGCGGATATGGGTTGCGAGGTAACCGTTTTAGAAAAAAATTCTATGGCTGGAGGTCGTGCAAGAGTTTTTTCTGAGCAAGGTTTTGTTTTTGATATGGGACCTAGTTGGTATTGGATGCCTGATGTTTTTGATAGATATTTTGAAAGATTTGGCAAAAAAGTGGCTGATTATTATACCCTCAAACGCCTAGACCCTTCTTATACAGTTGTTTTTGGTGAAAATGATTTTTGGGATATTCCTGCAAATATAGAGGAACTGGGCAAAATGTTTGAAAAATATGAAGTAGGAAGTGCTAAAAAACTAGAAGATTTTTTGGCGCAATCTGCCTACAAATATAAGGTTGGCGTAAATGATTTGGTTTACCGTCCCAGCCGTTCTTTGTTGGAATTTGCAAGTGTTGGTTTACTTGTGGATATGCTCAAAATGGATATTTTTCAATCTTTTTATAAGCACGTCCGTAAGTATTTTAAGCACGAAAAACTGCTTAAACTAATGGAATTTCCTGTACTTTTTTTGGGTGCTGTGCCACAAAATACACCTGCTTTGTATAGTCTGATGAATTACGCTGATATTTCGTTGGGAACTTGGTATCCAGAAGGCGGAATGCACAAAATCATTGAAGGAATGGTAAAACTTGCAGAAGAAAAAGGTGTAAAATTCCTTTATAATCAAGAAGTTATGAGTATGGATATTGCTAATAAAAATGTCCAGAAAGTTGTTACTCAAAACGCTACTTATGTAGCTGATGCCGTTGTCGCAAGTGCAGATTATCACCACATTGATAGTAAAATTTTAGCACCAGAATACAGAAATTACACAGAAAAATATTGGGATAAGCGTGTTATGGCACCTTCTAGCCTAATATTTTATTTGGGTGTGAGCAAAAAACTTAATAATTTGCAACATCATAATTTATTTTTTGACGAAGATTTTGCGCAACATTCTCACGAAATCTATACTGACCCTAAATGGCCTTCTAAGCCACTTTTTTATGCCTCTTGTCCTTCCAAAACTGATGCTACAGTTGCGCCAGAAGGCTCTGAAAACTTGTTTTTGCTTGTTCCAGTTGCGCCTAATTTACCTGATACAGAAGAGATTAGAGAAAAATATTATAATATGATAATGGACAGGCTAGAAAAACTCACAGGTCAGGAGATACGCCCTTATGTAGTGTATAAGCGTGGTTATGCGCACAAAGATTTTATGTCAGATTATCACGCTTTCAAAGGAAATGCCTACGGACTTGCTAACACGCTATTTCAAACAGCTATTTTGAAGCCATCTTTGAAAAACAAACACGTAAAAAATTTATTTTATACAGGACAACTCACCGTTCCAGGTCCTGGTGTGCCTCCTTCTCTTATTTCTGGGCAAGTAGTAGCGGTAGAAGTGATGAAAGATGTTTTTGGGAAATAAAAAAAAATGCCCTAAAAATATCTTAGGGCATTCTTATTGAAATTGTATTAGTTCACAATTTTAATGCACGTCAGAACCTGTCAATTCTCTTTCAAGATTATCTGCAGTATGCCCAATTTCATTGACAATATCCTTCAAAATGTCTTCTGTGGCGTGTTCTACCACAACGGAAGCAGCAAGTTGCAAGAATCCTTCAAAAATAACCACTTTTGAGTAAACAAGCTCTTGATTAACTTCCAAAACGTGGCGGAAATTCAGGTTAGGAATATCTGCATCACACACACGAGAGGCAAACTCAATGACGTGAACACCAGCACGGTCGCTTAGGTACGTAGTAACGCCTTGAAAACGTCCATCTGCAATAGGAACAGTAAGAATCAGGTTGTTTTGAGAGTATTCTGTGAAACTACCGCCAAGTTCTTCAGCAATTTTTTCTATAGCTTTTGTAAGGTTCATAAATATAACAAGTTTTAGGTTTAATGAGATTGCATTATTGATAATAAATTTCATAAAAATATATAATATAACTTAGAAAACAAATTTTTTTAGTAGATTTTATTCAAAAACTTTTACATTTTTTCTAAATCAGAAAAATTATAGAAAAAAGTGAAAAAAAATTTGCTTTTATCTAAAATATCCATTAAACTTACGAAAGTTTTAGAAACATCAATGTAAGCTAAGACTTTCCTACAATATTATCTATTCCTAACCTCAAACCGCATTACTATTATGGGTTATTACCGCACAATTGATGGCGTCAAATATGACGGAGAATTGCTTAAAGCTGCAGAAGATGCAGTAGCAAAAGATGGTAGCATCAACATGGCTGAAGCTGAAAAACTTTTGGAAGAAGTAAAAGATGGCAACAACTACACAGACATAGAAAAAGGAACTATGGCTTACATCAGAGAAAATTTTAAGTGGGACGAAGACGCAGACGAGTGGTTTCGTGCAGCAATCCGCAAATGGGCTGCTAACAAATAATTGTGAAATATAATTATCAATAGTTCTCATTAAGCAAAAAAGTCAAGATTTCATCTTGACTTTTTTGTTTTTTTGGATAAACATATTTTGTTTTTTCTTGTTTATTAGATGTATTCCATTCACAATTCCTAATTCAAAATTTCTAATTCAAAATGTATCTTTATCAATTACAACGTAAACAAGTTTTGCCAATTTCATTAGAAGAGGCTTGGGATTTTTTTTCTTCTCCAAGTAATTTGGAAAAAATAACGCCAAAAGATATGGCTTTTGATGTAAAACGTGTTCCAGAAGGCAAAATGTATGCAGGAATGATAATAGAATACGTTGTACGCCCTATTTTGGGAATTCCTATTGGTTGGGTAACGGAGATTACACATGTGGAAGAGCCTAAATATTTTGTTGATGAACAGCGTTTTGGTCCGTATGCGTTGTGGCATCACCAGCACCATTTTAAAGCCGTAGAAGGTGGCGTTGAAATGATAGATTTGGTACATTACAAAAACCCGTTAGGTTTTTTGGGCGGTATTGCCAACTGGATTTTTGTAGAAAAACGCCTTAATCAGATTTTTGATTATAGGTACGAGATTTTGGAAAAATATTTTGCTAAAAAATAAAAAACAAGACCTTCAAGATTTTTAAAAATTTGAAGGTCTTGTAGTTAAGCTAGGAAATATTAGATAAAATATTTGTATTTACTCCTCTTTGGGAGTAATGGTATTTTCTTCATTTTTCTTTTGATTTTTAATCTTAAAATATGCTCTAATCATTGTAAACGTGGTTATTCCTAAGAAAAACAAAATAATATAATGCACATAATTGATAATTTCAGGGAATTTTTGCCCTAAAAAATATCCTCCCAAAGTCAAAAAACTTACCCACAAAACACCACCAACCACATTATAAATGGCAAAAAGTGGAAAGTTCATACGTGCAATACCTGCAAACAAAGGCGCAAATGTACGTATAACAGGCAAAAAACGCCCAATAATTAGTGCTTTTCCACCATATTTTTCAAAAAAATCTTGTGTATTGGTTACATATTTTTTCTTAAAATACCAACTATCTGGTTTATTTAAAAAAGCACCACCCACAGAACGACCAAAAATATAACCCGTAAAATTGCCCAAAATAGCTGCAGAAACAATATATGTAAATAAAACCCAAATATTTACTTGCAAATAAGCCACGCAAAAAAGCCCAGCTAAAAACAATAAATAATCTCCTGGCAAAAAGAAACAGAAAAACCAACCAGTTTCTAAGTAAACAATCAGCGTAATAATCCAAACGCCACCTTCTTTTACAAGTTGTTTGGCATCTAAAAGTAGCTTGAAAAAATCCCAAATATCTGACATAATTTTAAGTACGAAGTACGAGGTTAGAGGTACGAAATTTTGAAGTTAGAAGTTTTTTTAAGTTAGAAATACGAAGTTTTTTGTATTTTCGTACCTCGTACTTCAAATCTCAAACTTTGTTTTTAATGTCTTCATAATCAATGCCATTGTGTGTTTGCGACAATACACATTCACCATTTTTAATAAGTAATATTTGTGGCGACTGATGCACCACATCAAAAACACTTGCAATGGCG
>JAYVHJ010000018.1:0-3316 GCA_043771315.1 Raineyaceae bacterium | reverse complement strand
ATTTAGCATATTTCAAAAGAACCCCACCTAAATCCTCCCCTGCTGGGAGGACTTTAAAGACACTTTTGCTAATTTATTGACTTTCGCAGGAAGTCTAATTATTAAAACCACAAAAAGATGGGAATAAGTTGGGTTGATGGCTTTTTTTTTCAGGTATAAAATCAGAACAAAGAGAAAGCCATTTTTCAAATTGTTCAAAGTTTTGCTGTGTACCAATTACACCCAAAATAATTTCTTTGGGTTTAGTTGGGAATAATAAATCTTGATTATCATAAGTTTGAAAATTGGAAATACCAAATCTCGGACAAATGTGTTTATCATTTGCAAATTCAAGCAAAGGCTCATTAATAAAGTTGATTTTCATCTTTTATATCATTAGGTTCTTCATCATCTCTTAAAAATTCTTTTTCTTCCTCTTGTTCTACCTTAAGCCAGGCATCTTCGTCTATGACTTTATCTATTTGCAATTTTAGTAAATGTTGAAACTGAATAAACGGGTAGTCTTTTGTAAATAAGTCCCTATACATTAATTTGTAAGAAACAAACCTTAAATGATTATAAACAGACTTATTTCGTTCTAATTTTTTTAACTGGGAAACTTTCTTGTAGCCAATCTTACTTTTACGGTTGCCATTAATGGTTACTAACCAAGTTGGACTTATGCATAAAAAATATTCATCATCAAAATCCATAATATCCACACTAAAAGCAAAGTGAGTACAATAATATACTTTACCTTTTTCCCAATAGTTAGATTTCACCACAGTTCTTTGAGCTTCATTATTACCTTTCCATTTTTCTTTATGCTCTAAATTTTTCCCATTATAATTAAAGCCTTTTTCTTCTTCCAAAGACCTTGCTATCCAAAGGCTATCTATTTCAAATTTATGTTTCTCGGGCAATTTATACCTAAAAATCTTATCTTCTCTATCCCACTCAAAGTTGAGTTTATATAGAATTTGTTGCAAACAAGAACGAAGTAATGCCTTGAATACACTTTTATGGTTATCACTAATTGAATAGAATTCTTCAGGACTAAAACTTTCTATAACAGAAGTGTCAATAATTTTTGAAAGTGGCAAACTGTTATTATTCAAATCATTAAAAGTAATAATTTTCTTTTCAAAAATAGCCCAATCAGAGCTAAATTTTAACCCAAGTTGAGAGAGTGCATTTAGAGCAACCTCTCTTGCCGTTGCATCTTTCCTTAATTTCCAATCTGTTTCCCAAGAGTTTTTGATAATTTCATCTCTATCAAAGTTGATAGGTGCCATATAGAGTTTATCAGTAGGGAATGATATTTTGAGTAAATTAGAAACTAATTTTTCTGTCCCTGTTGATACTTGTTTTATTTTAGGATTTGCTTTGTGAGTTGAACGTGAAAACCTATTTAGAAAATCATTTTGAGTAACATCAAGCAAATCATTTTCTTGATGAAATTGGATAGGTACTTTTACTGAACCCATATTTTTTACATCAATATTTTCTATTTTCTTAGCATAAAGTTTATTTGCATTATCTCTGTTATCAAAAACCACTAATAAAACGTCATTAGCCAAATCTTGCCAATATTCTACGTGGTCTTTTTCAGCATAAAAAGTAAATGTTTTATTAGTAAGGTTCTCGTTTTGGATATATCCTTTCTTTTCTGAAGATTTCAGTTGAATTTTAATAATTTCAGCTAAAGGCTCACCGTTTTCATTACACAACTCTATTTCCCCATCAACTCCTATGTCAGTTGAGGGTTGAGACCTCCAAATAAGTGCAGGTTTATGATTAGCACAATAAGTAGACAACGCAGCGTTACCTTTTTCATCAGTAACGCTATTTTCCGAATGAATTTTAGACATTATTTTTGAGCATTATTATAATTTAAACCCTTTTATACACTATTAAGAATCTTCCCTTTCCCCCAATATAATTAAGAGGTGATTTGATTTGTTTGTAATTTATTTTTTCAGTTGCAAGCATCTATTTTCAATAGTACAATTATCTCCTAGCAAAATTACATTTATTTTCGTAAAAAACGCATTTTTTTATGTAAATTTGCACCATAAAATTAGACCAACAAAAATGCTTTATCCAAAAAATATAGAACAGAAAATAGGTTTTGACAAAATTAGAGAACTTTTGCGCTTGCGTTGCGTGAGTACACTCGGGCAAGAGTATGTGGACAAAATCCGCTTTTCTGATGATTACGAGATTGTCAAAAAACTGACCTCACAAACCGCAGAATTTCAGAAGATTCTCACTATTGAAAGTGGTTTTCCTTCACAAAATTTTATAGATGCCAAACAATCTCTCAAAAAAGCGGCTATTGAAGGCTCATTTTTGACAGAAGAAGAGTTTTTTGAGGTAAAACTTTCCCTCAATACCATACAAGAATGTATGTTATTTTTAAAAAACAAACCCGCAGAAGAATATCCATATCTCCAAGAAATAACGCAATACGTAAGCATAGACAAAGATTTACTCAAAAGTATCAACCAAATCATAGACGACAGAGGAAAACTGCGTGATAATGCCTCCACAGAACTCCAAAGCATCAGACGTGAGATACTTTCGCAAATGGGTTCTTTGCGCAAAACCCTAGAAAGTATTATGAAATCTGCACGTGCAAGTGGTTTTGTGGCAGAAGATGCTAATTTTACGGTGAGTAGCGGGCGTATGGTTATTCCAATAAAAGCGGAACACAAACGCAAAATCAAAGGTTTTGTGCACGACGAGTCCGCCACAGGGCAAACCGTTTATTTAGAACCTGCAGAAGTTTTAGACCTTAATAATGGTATCAGAGAGCTTGAAAACAAAGAAAAACGTGAAATTATACGTATCTTAACAAACCTCACCACCACTTTGCGCCCTCACGTAAGTATTTTGCAAAAAGGGTATATTTTTCTTGGAATGGTTGATTTTATACGTGCTAAGGCACAATTTGCGCTAGATATTGATGCCATTAACCCTTATTTTAGGAAAAATACGTTGGTACAATGGCGCAACGCCAAACACCCACTTTTGTACCTTTCGCATAAAGAACAAAAAAAGCCTATTATACCGCTAAATATTGCCCTAAATGACGACAAACGCATTTTGGTTATCTCTGGACCAAACGCTGGTGGCAAGTCTATTTCGCTTAAAACGGTGGGTTTGTTGCAGTTTATGTACCAATGTGGCTTGCTCGTGCCTATGCAGGAAGGCTCAGAAATGGGCATTTTTAAGAGTATTTTTATTGATATTGGAGATGAGCAAAGTCTTGAAAATGATTTGAGTACATATAGTTCGCACCTGACGAATATGCGCCAATTTGCTAATTTTGCAG
>JAYVHJ010000017.1:0-4173 GCA_043771315.1 Raineyaceae bacterium | reverse complement strand
TTACTCTCTCTGCATCATTTTGGTCAATAAAACCATCAGAACTAAGATAGATAGCAGATCCCTTTTTTAGTTTGACGACTTGATTAGTAAATGGTACTACATCATTTTGGTCACCACCAATAGCTTTCCTATCTCCTTTAAGTATAAATACCTGATTACTTTGACTTTCACTATAATAAAGTGGGCGTTTTGCACCTGAAAAAGTAACTGTTGTGTAGTCTTTTTCTTGTTCTAGCATACACAGAGCAACATCCATACCATCTTTATTATCCGTTTCTTTCTGATGCAAAAAGTTTCCTATTTCCCCGTGCATACGCTCCAAAATTTCCGCAGGATTGGTTATTTTGTACATATCAATCATTTTGTCTAACAATGTTTTTCCAATAAGACTCATAAATGCGCCTGGAACACCGTGTCCTGTGCAATCAACGGCAGCTACAAACACTGTTCCCCCAATAACTCCCATCCAATAAAAATCACCAGAAACTACATTTTTAGGTCTATAAATGATAAAATATTCGCCCAAAAGCCCGTCCATTTGTCTTTTATAAGGCAAAATTGCATTCTGAATGGTACGTGCCACATTGATACTTTGTGCAATATTTTCATTTTGCATACTAAGTTCTTCATTCTTGCGCTCAATGAAATCTCTTTGTGCTAAAATTTCCTCTTGATTTTGTTGCAATTCTTCTGATTGTGCTTGAAGTTCTGCATTTTTCTCATTGATTTCAAAGGCACTACGCTCCAAATCTTGGTTTTTGATGATAATTTCATCATTTTTTAGGGCAATAGCTTGGCTTTGTACTTGTATCTCCTCACTTTGTTGCAAAATAGCAACACTTTGCTTTTCAATTTCTATGTTTCTTTTGGCAAGTTGTTCATTTTTCTTTTTGTTCTGCATCAATGCAAAGGCAATAGAAGCAATGACAATACTAAGCAAAGTAGCTACAATAATCCCGCCCCATTTTAGATAGTTGCTAAATTTAGCTTCGTCTTCTGCTTTAAGTTCTTGTATTTTCTTTTCTTTTTGTAAAAGTTCTCTTTTTTGTTGTTCTTCTTGACGTTCTGCACCTCTTTTCTGATTTTCAAGTTCTTTATCTTTCTCCAAAAACGCTATTTGTTGTTGTTGTTTTTCTGCGCCAGACTTCTGCAAAACTAGTTCTAATTGTTGTTGCGCTCTTTGTTTTTCTATTGATGCGTTTCTTATTTTTTGTTCTTGAAGTTCTCTACCACTTTTTAGGCGACTAATTTCACTTTCTTTCAAGAGATTTTCTTTTTGTGTTTTTTCTGCTTGAAGTTTGGTTTGTGCAAGTTCCATTTTTTGTTTGTCTTGCGTTGCGAGATTACTTTTTAGTTCACTTTCTTTTTTTTCTATGTCTAATTGTTTCTCCATTACTTCTTGTCTTTGGCGAGTTTGCTCTTCTTGGCTTGCTTTTTGGAGGTCTAAATATTTTTGGTTATTGCGTTGATATTCTTTCATATCTTGCTGTTGCTGATAAATATTAGCTTTTATTTGGTAAGATGCCATCAAAACCTCTTGTGCTTTTACCTTATTAGGTGTATTTAGCTGACTTTCAGCATCTCTAATAGCATCATCTAAATAACTGAGAGCATTTTCATTATTACCCGCAAGAAAATCATTCACTGCCAAAAAATTAGTAATTTTTGCTTCTTCTACTTTATTATTTTTAGAACGTGCAATTGCTACAGCATCAGAAAAATATTTTTTAGCAGACTTGAAATCTCCTTCATTAGTGTAGGTAGAACCAATATTGGTAAGTGCAACACCACGTTTGTCAGAATTTCCAGCATTTTTTTGTGCAATTTGCTGATTTATTTTGATTGATTTGTCAAAATTTTCTAACGCTTTTTGATTGTTTTTTAGTTTTTTATAATTAAATCCAATATTATTGTAAGTATTTGCTTGTGCGTTGGGGTCATCTTTGTAAAGTATTGCGAGTTGCTCATAATATTTGATAGCACCAGTATAATCCTTAGAAACAGTACAAATATCTGCTAATGCTTCTAATGTTTCCTTTACTTCAAAGGCGTTTTTATCTTGTTTTTCAACTTCTAAAACCTTTTCATACGTAGCTTTTGCTTTAGTATAATCTTGCACAAGCATTTGTGTAAAACCAATATCTTTGAGTGTTTCACCTTGTTGAGAAAGTGATGCACCATTGTATTTTTCTAATTCTAATGCTTTTTGATAATATTCTGTTGCTTTTGCGTAGCCTTTTTGTTGTTGATAAGCCATTCCTATTTGCTTTGCAAGGCGTATTTTTACATTGGCATCTTTTGCTTGTCCAAACGAAGTGATTAGTTCGTCTGTGCTTTGTGCCTTCAAATCAAAGGTAAAAAGAAAGAAGAGAAAAACTGATAATTTGAATATTTTTTTAAGGCTATTCATAAATATTTAAAGTTGTTGTTTGTTAGTTTATTTATTGTTTGTGTCTTCACAAACAACGGCAGTGACCTCACAATTCAATTAAAATTTCACAGTAAATCCGCCCATAATACGAATAGGATTTTGTGGCGCACCACTAGCAAATTCTGCGCCTGCTGCACCTACAACGCCTGCATTATCAGGAGATGCTCCCAAATTGACAGAATAATAACGCTGGTCAAGCAGGTTTTTTGCTTGCACAAACAAAGTACAAAAATTATTCAAACGGTAATTTGCCTGCAAATTAAGAAGTGTATAACCTTTTAGACGTTGTCTTTTCTCCTCATTTGTAGCACTTGTAGCATAAGAAAACTGTTGGTCAAGGAAAATAGCACGTAAAGAAATACTAAATTTATCAATATCTACATCAATAGCTGCCTTAAATATCCAAGGAGAAATGGCAGGAAGTTCTACATTTTTTTCTTCTCCAAGTGCGTTAGTCGTGCTTACTTTTCCTTCTACATAACTTACTGAAAAAGAAGGCTCAATTTTATTATTTTTACCCCAACTTTCTCTATAATTTAGCTGAAAAGCACCACCATAATTGGTTTGCTTGCCTTGATTGATAGCTATTTCAATGCCCCCACCCAAAACAGGCCAACCTTTAAACTGCCCATTATACAAATTTCCATTTGTTGCATCAGGACCATATCCAAACAAACCTTCACTCAAAGAATAAAAAGCATTCAAATTCAGTCTTAGTTTTTTATTACTAAAATTAACACTACTTTCAAAAGTCTGAATAGTTTGCGGTTTTAGCTTAGGATTTGGTAAACGAAAGAAAAAAGATTGATAAGTAGTACCATTATCAAAACTCACAAAAGAGCCAAATTGGTCAAAAGCAGCCAGTGGAGAAGGTGCTAAAAATGCAGAACCATACAAGAATTTCGCAGAAATATTTTTACTGATTTCATACACAATACCTAAACGGGGATTAAAAGAGCCTCCATAACGACTATTATTATCATATCTTCCACCCAAAGTAACGGCTAGTTTTTCTATGGGCGTGATTTGCGCTTGAAACAAACCACCTACGTTGGAGTAATAAAGTTCAGGAATATCCGCTTCAATTCCTTGTGGATTATTAGGATAAATGCTACCAATAATTACAGGACGTTGTGTACGGTTGTAGAGTGGAAATTGTAAGTCGTGACCACGAGGATTTGAGAAAAAATACTCATACGTTGCGCCTGCAGTAAAGGAAAATATGCTGTTTGGAGTGTAAGTAGCCAATTGTTCTGCCTTAAACATTTGCCCTTTAGAATACAAATAAGCCGTATTTAAGCCTGTATAAACATTCCTAAAATTGGATTCTGGGTCTAAATTATACTGACTTCCCACCAAAAAGCTGTTTAATTGTAGTTTTCCAAGTGTTTTGTTGTAAGTGATATTACCCATTGTAACGCTATGACCAAAAAAAGAACCTGCATTATAGACCGCATTATCAGGGGATACTGCAATAGTTGAAGGATTTACAGATTTGTTTTTGAAGAAACTAAACGAAAAATCACCATAACGCACATTGGCGTGCATAGCATACGCAGAAAGTGGCGTTTGGCTATAAATAGGGTTTACATTTGTCTTTATAGGTCCAAAAACCGTATTAAACTCTCCACTAGCTAAATTACTTTCCATTTTTTCAAATTCTTTCTGATAAAACTTACTCATTTGTGGCTGCACATCATTCATATATTGCGCAGAAAAAGTATAACTTAGCTTGTCATTTA
>JAYVHJ010000016.1:0-7185 GCA_043771315.1 Raineyaceae bacterium | reverse complement strand
CAATTTTGCACCAATAGGCACGCCTATTGATACGCACAAAAGAAACAAAACCAAGATAATTAACCATTCTTTCCAAGTGTAATCCATTTTTGTATTATTTTAAAATTAAAATTTATTTTTCTGTATTTAGCTCCCCTCCTTTGAAAGGAGGGGCTGGGGGTGGTTTTTTATTCCTCTATCAAAACAATTTCCTCCCCGTCCACTATTTTGGAGAGTGTTTTTGGAGAAGGGAATTTGTCGTAATAGTTATTTGCTTCTACCAAATCATTGAACGACATACTACTACGAATATAATCTGGTGTTTCCACCTGAAAAAGCCCTGTTGCAGCTTCTTTTGTAATATCAAAAGCAGCTATTTCTGGTACTTCTTTTGACGTTTCTACCGTTGCAGCTTCTGGTGCTTCTTTTGGCGTTTCTACCGTTACAGCTTCTTCTGTAATATCAAAAGCGGTTGCTTCTGGTGCTTCTTTTGGCGTTTCTACCGTTTTAGCAATTTTTGGCACTGTTTTAGTGATTTTTGGCACTGTTTTAGTGATTTTTCGCTTTTTTTTAGTGATTTTTCGCATTGTTTTGTTTGTTTTGATTTGGAAAGTTTGGCTACTATTTTTGTATCTTAGAGCCGCTTAGTCTATGATTACAGTTTCAATATTGAAAAGTTCGTATTTTGCCTGTGAAAAATCATCAATCGTAAGTTTAAACTTATCTTTAAGTGCCTGCATTGTTTGTGCGCCTAATTTTCCGTCAATTTTACCACCCCAACCGTATTTTTTTTGTAAGAAAGTTTGTAGTTTTTTCACTCTCAAACCATAACTACCCACTTTCAGAGGAAATTCCTCGTTTGTTAGTGGTACTTGCGCCTGTTGCGCCTGCAATAATGCTAGTGCCTGTGCCTCTTTTTGCGCTTGTATTTGTGCTTCTATCCGTTGTTCTTGCGTTTTTTGTGCCTGCAAAATAGCTTGTTGCGTTTGCATTTGCGCCTGTAATTGCGCTTGCAAGGTTACATTAGGGTCTGGGTTTGGTGCTGGTGTGGCTGTTTTGTTTTTCTTTCTCCACATAAAGAAAAACACAATCAATATCAGCATCAAAAGCCCTGCAAACCCAAACATTAGCGTTTTTTGACTTGTTTCCATTGTTAGTATCTTTTTCTAGTGTTTCTTTTTCGTGAATTTCCTTCATTTTCTTCATCAAAAGGCTCAAACCAGCCTCTTTTTTTCGTTTGTGTGAGTTTTGAGAGAAGTACCCAACCACTTTTACCAGAACTGCTACCACCATAATTTACCTTTAAAAAGTCGTTTTTAACCACCCCTAAGCCATAAAAAGAGGCTGGTGGCTTGTAACCATCTACTACTTTTGCAGCAAGATAAGCATCTTCATACACGTTTACTTGTTCAAGAGTTGTCCAAGTCCCCTCATAATTAGGGTCTCTTCGTTGATAACCACCATTCATTGTGGCTACTGCGGTTGTGCCTGCATTTGCCGTATCAGGTGTAGAAGTAGGATTTAGCCATTTATCCAATGCAGCCTGGTCAGAAAATCCGTTACTAATACCTGCTTTTACTAGGGCGGCTTGCGTGCCTGAACCCCAATCACCGTCAGCTGATATTTTTAGTTTAGCTTGTATTAGTTTGACTTTTTCACCATAACTACCTTGTTTTAGTGGGAAATTATCATTTCTAGCGTTTCCACCACCACCACCATTATTCACATAACTTCCTTGTTGTGTAGTTTTAGCGGGTTTTGTGTCTGCTGGTTTGTCATCTTTTTTGCCAAAAACCGTAGTACCTGTTGTAGGGTTTTTGCGAAAAAACAAAAACCACACTAGCACGCCCAAAAAAAGCAATCCAAAAGCACCTGCAAATATTAGTTTCTTATCCATTGTATTCTATATTATTTTTATTTGTTTTGTAATTCCTAATTATTTTGCTCCATTGACTATCTGACTGACTTTCGCCATTTCTTCCGCACTCATAAAGTTGGTTAAAAACGTCATTAGTGGCTCACCATAAGAATTTTGGAAAGTGCTGTAAATCACTTTTAGTTGTCCTTTGGTTTTACCTCTCAAAACGGCATAAACTGCGTCCTCGTCATCATTGAGTATTCCTCCTTTGGCGTTTTTTAAGCGTGCAACATCTGCACTTGCATCATAATTACTGTCTGCATTAGCATTCATTACGGCTTGGCTGGCGGGGTCTGTTGCACCCTGACTGATTTGTGAGCGGATTTCGTCTGCTTTTTGTTTCTGGGCTTCTTTGCGTTTTTTCACAACCATAAAAACCGCTATTACAACAAAAAGCCCTACTACCAAAGCCCCAATGATATAAATATTTTTATTTTCCATTTCTTTAATTATGAATTATTTTAGTTTATTTCGCAAATCTGCGCCTTTGTTTGCTATCTCAAAAGCTCTATCAGGATTTTCTGATGCTTTTTTGAGTAGCACCATACCAATTACAAGCACCACGCCCACAATCACAATCCCCAAAAGCATTGCGGAACTTGCTATACTGCTTGCACCGTCCACAAGTCCTGAAAAATTGCTAAATTCTTCTTTGTCTTCTTCTACATCTTGTAAAAGGTCATCATTTTCTTGTCTTGGTTTCTCTTTGAGGAACATACAAGACACTAAGGCTACCAAAATAAGCCCTACTATTACCAAAATAGGCACTTTTAAATCTATTTGCATTTTTTTAGTCTTTTAGGAATAGAAAATAAGTGGCTGCAACAAGCATCACACAAACAAGCACAATACCAATAGTAGTGGCGTTTCCTATCTTGGCAGCACCAGAATTTACAGATGAATATGTATCAGTAGCACCTGAAAACACAGAAAAATTACCCTCAATATTCATTCCTTGCGTTTTTGCATAGCTACGCAATTCTGCACTATTAGATGCCCACGAGCCTTGCGCTCCTTGCGCCCACTGCTGCATAAAAACATCATTTGCCTGACTACCTACCTCATTTTTGAGCCATTTGTGCCATTCTATCCATTGCGCTGCTGCACTATTTGAATTAGGAATTACCATTGTTATTTAGTCTTTTTGGGTGTTTTAGCCTTTGCAGCTTTGCCGCTTTCTCTAATTTTTTTTAACTCATTACTTGCGTATTGAGCAAATGTCCTATTGATGAATTTTCCACTTGCATCTTTGGGCTGTGTTTTCATATCTTTTGCAAGACGTTGAAATGCTGGTGAGGTGTCGCTCAAAGATTTCTTCTTTTTAGCTTTTTTCTCTTTTGGCGTTTTTGGCTTTTTGATTTCCATTGTGGTATTGTTTTGTGTTGTTTAATTTTGATAGTTTTGTGCCATTATTTTAAAACAATGGCACAAAAGGGCTATTAAAATAGTGGCTTGTTGTCTGGGTGATTTTGGGTATAGTTGTGCGCCTTTCCCTCCCAACGTGCTGTACCATTAGGCAAATACTTAACTCCCACTAACTTCTTTTTAGGGGTAGCTTCATAATGATTAGCTTTTGATAAAAGAATATCGTGGGCGTATTTTTTCTGTGCGCTTGTCCAAGTATATTCACCTTTTTTAGCTGTTGTTTTTTCTTTTCCTGGAATTGGAAAAGTAAAATCTTTACGACTGTTTGGCTCACGGTCAGCACCAAGAAAATACAATGGATTAGCACCGCTAGATATGCTCATTACTTTCTTTTTTTTCTTGTAATATGTGTCAAAAACATATTCACCAACTTTTGGATTTGTCATTGTGGTATTGTTTTGCGTGTATTATTTTTCTGCAAGGTCTGTTTTTAGCCTCAAATAATAGCAAATATTCCAAACGAACATAACAATATAAATAAATGCAAAAGGCTAAAAAGTGCTTTAAACCTTTTCATTTGGGCGTTTTTTTATTCGTTTGGAATTTGGGAAAATGGTTTTTAGTATGCCACTAACAAATTATTTGATAATACCGCAAATCTCCAAACGAAAAAACCAAAAAACAACAAAAACAAGCGTAAAAAGTGCTTTATTGATGTTGTTTTGAGGGTTTTTTATTCGTTTGGAATAGTAACAGAAAAAAGATAACATTATTTTTGGAATTGCGGCATAACCTTTGTATGTTTGACTTTTACAAATCAATTATCTCTCAATAAAATGAACTACAAACAAAATAAAACAGTTTTACACAAGAAAAAAGCCTATGAGATATTTTGGCAAACTAACTATATTGAGCATATCAATAAAAATCTTGTAAAATCCACACTTAAACATTTGGATTTCAATGAAATACAGGTTAATTTACCAAATGCTTACTTAGAAGATAGAAAAACATATTTTTTAGCTTTATTTAGAATAGGCACTAAAATATTTCAAGCTATTTGTTTTTTTGAAAAAATCAAAAATCATTACCGTTGCGTTGTGAAAACGGCTTACCAAACCACAGACCAGCGTATTATCCAAATTGCACAAAACCAAAATATATGAAACCAGCTACTAAAATAGAAGATGTAAAAACTGTTTTTGACAAAATGGTTTTTAAACCAGAAGAAGCCACACCAGAAGATATTTTTGCTTTTGATAGTGCGCAAGAGTGGGCAAACGCAATGAATGCACTTGCTCAAAAAACTAGAAAGAAAGTACAAACAGAAGCATTTAAGAAACTAAGAGTCACTAGGACAATAATAGGCAGAAAATAACATTATTTTTGGAATTACGGCATAACCTTTGTATGTTTGATTTTTACAAATCAATTATCTCACAATAAAATCAATATTAGTATGAAAAAATCAATCTTTTGCGCCATTTTGGCATTGTGTTTGAGCTTCCCGTCTTTTGCTCACATCAAAAATGAGGAAACAAACAGATTAAAAAAAGAAATTGGAGAAGTTCAAAATCTTGAAAGTTATAAATCTTTGCATAAAAACAAGGTGTTTATCAACAAAAACGGGCGAATTTACGAGGTGAAAGGCAAAAAAATAGTGCTTGTAGGCGTTGCTTTGAAATTCATTTACAAGGTTACAAAACCATACCACGCCCAGTTGATACAACAAGCCAAACAGTTTTTTGTAAATAAAGGGTTGCAATTATTTGCCTCTGATGCACCCAATGTGGAAACAGTAAATTTTGATTTTTCTGGTAATGGAGAAAACGGCAAAATAACTGCTTATTGTGAAGACCATAACAACGATGGTACTTATGACAACGCCTTAGCCAGAGATTTTGAAGATGATGACCAAGAAGATATGACCGCAGACCTTGACTATCTTTGCAATGCGCAATTAGACTATTTTGATGACTTTTATGAAGACTAATAAATAATCAAAAACCCCTTAAATTATTCATTTAAGGGGTTTTTACTGTTTAAGACTTATTTATTTTAGCTTTCTCCCACAATCACAATTCCCACAAGTAGCACCACTATTACTACCACAATAGCAACAATATTGCTTTTTGGTGCTATTTCTGTTGCATCTTCATCAAAAGCATTTATTTTTACTTGCTCGTTTACTGCAGGTGCAAGTGTAGGCACAAATGTAGGTGCAGGCATAACCGCAGGCGTAAGCATACGTATAGGCGCAATCACAGGAGCGAAATCAGGGCGCACTTTCTCAAAAATAAGCGTAATATCCACGCCATTCTCCAAATTAAGTGCTGGTGCAGACGTAAACGGCAAAATTAGCAAACTATCAGGGGGCGGTATTCCTAAGGCGGTAGCATCAAAAAACAATAAAGGCGTTGTATAATTTAAAAAATATTTAACCCTTTTGACTGCACTAGCTCTTTCTTGAAAAAGTAAGTTTGAAAAAGTTTCATCACCTATTACGCTTACGTCCAAATCACGCAAACCGTCTAAAATCATTGGTTTAGTTGGTATGATAGTAACAATTTCTGTGTTTTTATCTCTGGAGCTTCTGCTAAGACTAGGCTTTATTTTCTGCTTTATTTCCGTGTCGCTATCAGTCTGAAAATATATCATATTTTCCTCATACTGTTTTCTACTACTACCACCTACATCTGAAAATTTAATGCTTTTAACTCTTAGCGGGTCAGCCTTAGCAATTAAAGCAAATGCTTTCAATTTTTCTAATTGTGTGGTACTTATAAGATTAGTTGTTGGATAGCTATAATTGCTGTTTGCCTCCTCCATTAGCTCACGCACAAGCACACGCAAAGACATATCAAAGTTGGGTAATTCTCCTCCATATCTAGCCAATAATAATGTACTCATTGCAGCAAGCTGTCCACCATTTACGGATAAACCTGTGCCTAGTCCATTAGGCGTAGCAAGTCCACTTGTTACGGTAATTCCATAGTAAGTTTTTAGTGTGTCGGTATTTCCAAAACCATTTAATACCACAAAATCAATAAAATCCTGCGGAAAGGGCTTTTCAAAATAGGTATTTCCAAAACTTGTAAAATTAGTTAAATCTTGGTAATCAAAGCCTGCAAGTCTGTATTTGATAGGAAAGTAGCCACGAGGCAACTTAAAATTTTCTACCAGTCTATTTTTAGGCTCTATTCGTTGTGTGGACTGTATTTTTTGCATAATGGTTATTTAATTTTTTATTTCCGCAATGGCAGTTTTATAGGATTTGACAACCAAATCACGGTACAACCACAAACTAATAGCAAATATCACCAAAATAGCTACCCAAAACCACGTTTGCTTATAGAAAGGTATGCTACTATCTAATTTTTTGGTAGAAAGTGCTTTTAAAATGGTATTTACTCTGTTTTCAAATTTGATACCATAAACCTGCCCTCCTCCAATAGCATTTCCAAAGGCTTTGTATTCACCAAATTTTAGCCTATCAAAAGTACGTTTAGCAAGCCTACTATCATTAAAAAACACTCTCAAAGCACCATAAGCAATATTATCGTTTTTAAAAAACAAATCATCTAGCTGTTCACTCGTTAGGCTATCAAAATCATAATTGCCAAGTTGTGGCAACACAACATCATAATTTCTTTTCCAAGTAACTTGAATAAAACCACGTCCACGCTGTTTGGTATCGTAGCCGTGTGCATTGAAATACGTTTCATCTCCTTGTTCTGAAATACTTTGAAAACGTCCACCAGTTTCGTTGTACACAATGCAAAAAACGGCTACAAATTCTCCTAATGTAAGTTCATTGTACCCAGACCATTTTTTCAGGTTATTAGCCCATTTAGCGCAATTTTGGACGTTTATTTTATGTTCATAAAGTGTAGGGTTACTTTTTTGAATAGTATCAAAAAAAG
>JAYVHJ010000015.1:0-2730 GCA_043771315.1 Raineyaceae bacterium | reverse complement strand
TTTTTTTTGATATTTTTGGAGAATTTGTAGAAGTGGGCATAAATTTATGATAAATCTTAAAGAAAACGCAACAGCATTGAACAAAATTTCCAATTTTTTAGACGAAAAAGAACTTATTGAAGGTTTAAAGGCGCAAAAATCTGCTGCTTTTGACGCTTTATATACAAGATATGCAAGTATTTTGTATGGTATTATTTTGCAAATAGTTCAACATCAAAGCATTGCACAACAGATTTTAGAACAAGTTTTTATAAATATTTGGAACAATATTGAACAATATAATGCAACAAATAGTAATTTTTTTGCGTGGATGCGTGATATTGCACACACTTTGGCACACAATAATAAACAAAATAATATTGGAGAAACACAAAACGCTAATTCAGATAAAATTAGTTCAAATAATTTAGATAAAATAAAAAAAAATCAAAACCTTCAAACACAATTTTTAGTTTTAGAAGAGAAAGAAAAAAAACATAAAATAAATCACAAAATAATTATTGACCTTATTTATTTTAGGGGGTATTCTGTGGAAAATATAGCTAAAGAATTCAATTTGTCTGTAGAAAATACCAAAAACATTATCAAAATAGCTTTAAATCAATTAAAAGAAAATAATAAGTAACTTTAGTAAGTAAAAAGTATTACAAAAAATTAACACATTATAAACTTTAACATCTTAACACATTGATTATCAAGGAATTCATAGAATCTGGCATTTTGAGTATGTATGTTCTTGGCGCAACAACGCAAGAAGAACAGCAAGAAGTGGAGCGTATGGCAGAGCTATATCCAGAAATAAAAGCTGAATTACTTGATTTACAGTCTGCTATTGATGATTATGCCTATCAGTTTGAAGTGCCACCTGCGCCACATATCAAACAAATGATAGAAGAAAAAATACTTTCAACTGACAATATCTTTAAAAACGAACTAACAGAAAATAAAGAAAATAATACAGAAAAACCTTATTTTTTCTGGAAATCTTATACCACAGCTGCAGGATTTATTTTTTTGCATTGAGTTTGCTTGCTAATATTTACTTTTATTCTCAATGGCAAACATCTGAAAATCAGCTGGTTAGTATCAAAAAAGAAAATCAACAAATGGCATCAGAAGTAAAAGTCATTGAAAATACTAATAACATTATTGTAACCATCAAAGGCGCACAAGACCTTGCCCCAGAGTTAGAAGCGTGGGTTTATTGGGACAAAACTACCCACGAAACACATATTTTTTGTCCTGCTTTGCCTGCGCCACCAACAGGAAAACAATACCAATTATGGGCTATTGACGGTAAAAACGTAGTTGATGCAGGAGTTTTTGATTTGAAAGGTTTGCAAAAAGTCAAAAAAGTGGATAAATTTCAGAAATTTGTGGTTACTTTGGAGCGTGCTGGTGGCGTACCAAAAGCAGAGGGTAAAATTTATGCAAGTGGAGGTGTTTAAATAAGAGGTACGAAGTAAGAGGGACGAGGTACGAATATAAAACTTTGATTACTAAACTATTGTAAAAATAAAAAGATAATCTCCTTGGTTTGTGTCCCCACAAACCAACAATTACATCAAAATAATGTATTTTTGTCGTAAATAATACCGTTATTGCACTACCTAGTTGTTGGTTTTAAATAGGGTACGGTAGCAAAATATTTGTATTGAAGTAAGTTTTGATAATACATAATAAATTGATTATCAACGTATTGTATTCATTCATTCGTTATGGGTGTCGCTAACGCTAGAATACCCACAACGGCAGAAAAACTATTCTGCAAACCATAATATATTTTCTCCTAAATCTTCTCTATAATATCTTCCAATACTCGTCTCAAGAATATCTAGTTTATTATGATATACTCCAAAGCACATTGCATTTATAAAAAAAACTTTCTTCTCTGAGGTAGTTAAAGCAAATACACTATAATCCCTTGTGATTTTGAAGTTGTATTCATCTATTAGATAGCTCATATCATCATTGATTTCAAATATTGATATTTCCAAACCCAAAAGAGCAGAAGGTAAAAGCATATGCAATGTCCCTTTGACTATTATATCAATATTATAATCCCTTTCTTTGTTTTTAATACTTCTAATCAAAAGTTGATTATGGGTTGGAGAATAATCAACTATTTGATATTTATTGCATAAATCTGAAAATATAATCATATTTTTTTATGGTTTTACACTAAATACTTCTCCTTGGTTTGGTGTCAAGTAGAAAAACCTGACACCACAGGAAAAGGGAACTTCTGACAACACAGGAAAAGCATACCAACTAAGGCACAAACTTTTATTCCCAGTCATAATCCCTATAAATATATTTTTCAAATATACAAAACCATCCATCTTTAGTCTGTTTTATCTCATCATTATAGATTAAAAAGTTGTGAGAAAACGAATAAACTAATTTCGGAAGTCTTGTATTGGCATTAATATATTCTATATTATCCCTAATATTTGAAATTATCTCAGAGTTAATTATTTCTAACTCTTTTTTACTTGATATTTGATAAAAAAATATATGTAATATTATTTTTTTATCAAGTATTTCCACAAAAGCGGAGTGCATATTATTTAATATCCAACGCTTAAATGAAACTGTAATCACAGATAAGATGGTTTTTTCTTCTTTATTCATTATATATCATGATTAAATGGTATTATTGAGGATTTAGTGGTATTACTTTAGCTTGGTTTGTTCCTTCAATTCTGAATTTATGTGTAACTTCTGCTG
>JAYVHJ010000014.1:0-5140 GCA_043771315.1 Raineyaceae bacterium | reverse complement strand
TCAACTTTTTCTATTACTGGCTCATCAATAGGTAAAATTTCTTCAACTTTATCTATTACTGGTGCATCAACAGGCAAAATCTCTTCAACTTTTTCTACTTTTGGCTCATCAACAGGCAAAATTTCTTCAACTTTTTCTACTATTGGCTCATCAACAGGTGAAATCTCTTCTACTTTTTCTACTATTGGCTCATTAACTTTTACAGGTTGTTTTTCTTCTAGTTTTGGAGAAACTACTTCTTCATTTTTCTCTATTGAAATGATTTTTTCTACTCTTTCTGCTAGTTTTTCAAAAGATTTTAGAGATTCTTGTATATAATCATCAGCTGTTGGAATAATAGGCACTACTTTTTGCTCGTCCACAGGGACAACCGTAGGCACAAAAGCAAGTTTTTCCGTTGCAGCTGGTGCTATAATTTCAGCAGGGGCATCTGTAAATTTCTTTCCAAAGATTTCTAGAAAAGTATTATCAAGTGTTTTGAAAACATCATCTTTTAAAAGATAATTATCATCTTCAAAAAAGTGTAAAAACACATTGAGTTTGTTGAGTTGGGGCAATATACGAAAGGTCACACGTTGCCACGCCATAGGGGGCAGCGTGTCTTTTGCCCATTTTTTCATTTCTTTTACGGGTATTGCTTCCATTGTTTAATTATTTTGGGTGAAAGAATAATTTTCTACTTGCTATTTAATAAAAAAAACCAATTAAAAAAAGATTTACTTAAGTTAATTTTTTGGTCTTACAACAGAAAAAAAATCTTAAATTTGTAAAATCAAAACAACAATAAAATTATCTAAAAACAACGCATATTTTGACATCAATAACACAATTACAACAAACGCAAAGTCTTCTTCAAATAGAAAAAACAGAAGATAGAGAGCGTTTTACGGAGGTTTTGCAAAAAACACCGCTTAATGAACGCCGTAAACTAGGCATTAGTTGGTATCCTATAAAGATTACTGATAGTGGTTTTGGCATTGGAGATTATCTTTACTTGGAAGTTGAACGCACTAATGAGCAACATAAGCCGCATCAGTTTCAAACTGGACAACCTTGCGTACTGTTTTGTAATGCAAATGATGCTAGTACAGACCGCATACAAGGTACTATTTCATTTTTGAAAGGTGATACAATGAAAATAGCCTTTAGTGTAGATGAAGAGCCAGAATGGTTAGATGATGGCAAACTAGGTATTGATTTGTTGTTTGATGAAGGTAGTTATCAAGAAATGGAATTTTCGTTGCAAAAGGTGATTAAAGCAGAAAATAATAGGCTTTCAGAGCTTAGAGAGGTTATTTTAGGGGAAAAAGTGCCAGAATATGAAGACAAAAACTTTGATTTGAAACTTCCAAACCTTAATTTGGCTCAAAATGATGCAGTTTTAAATGTTTTGTTGTCAAAAGATGTAGCTATCATTCACGGACCTCCAGGCACAGGAAAGACTACAACACTTGTAGAAGCTATAAATCTTACTTTAAAGAAAGAAAAGCAGGTTTTGGTATGCGCTCCAAGCAATTTGGCAGTTGATTTGTTGGTGGAGAAACTAGCAGAAAAGGGCTTACGTGTGGTGCGCATAGGAAACCCTGCTCGTGTAAGTGAAATAGCCCTTAATAGTACCTTAGATGCTCAAATGGTAGCTGATAAGCAGTTTCCAATGATAAAAAAGCTTCGTAAGCAAGCTACAGAGTTTCAGAATATAGGCAAAAAATATAAGCGTAATTTTGGTGCAAGTGAGCGTGAACAACGCAAACTAATACTTTCAGAGGCTCGTAAAATATCTGCAGAGGCAACAGATTTGGAGAAGTTTATTGCACAAAATATTTTAGATAATGCGCAAGTTATTGCTTGTACGCTGGTGGGCGCAGCAAACCGACATATATTTAAACGAGAATATACAACTATTTTTATAGATGAGGCGGCACAAGCATTAGAGCCTGCGTGTTGGATTCCTATCACAAAGGCGCAAAAAGTAGTGTTAGCAGGAGATGATTGTCAGTTGCCACCAACAGTCAAAAGCCAACAAGCAGACAAACTAGGATTTGCAGTAACATTATTTGAGAAAATACGTGCTACAAAGCCTCAAACGGCTATTCTTTTGGATACGCAATACCGTATGCACGAGCAAATAATGCGCTTTTCTGGTCGTTATTTCTATGAGGATAAATTGCAGGCAGATGAAAGTGTGGCTACAAAGGTTTTGGATATGTTTGATAATGCACCATTTACGTTTATAGATACGGCTGGTTGTGGATTTGGAGAAGAATTTGGGTCGGAGGGGAGCAGCTTAGAGAATCCAGAGGAAGCTAATTTGCTTGTAAAACATCTTAATAATATGTTGGAAACTGATTTTTTTAAAACCACCCCCAACCCCTCCTTTCAAGGAGGGGAGTTTGTCCCCCTACTTCCTAAGGAGGGGTTAGGGGTGGTTAAAATAGGCATTATTTCTCCTTATAAAGGACAAGTAAAATTTTTGGAGAAACTTTTGGAGAATCACCCCAATAAAAATATAATGAATATTGGTACTGTGGACGGTTTTCAAGGGCAAGAACGAGAGATTATTTATATTAGTTTGGTGCGTAGCAACGACCATTCAGAGATTGGCTTTTTGTCTGATGTACGCCGTATGAATGTGGCTCTCACACGTGCTAAACGCAAACTTATTGTGATTGGAGATAGTGCCACGTTAGCAAATCACCCATTTTATAAAAAGTTTTTGGCTTATACAGAAGAGATAAACGCTTATAAAAGTGCGTGGGAACTTTCGTATTTGTAGAAATATCAATTAAAAAACTGGTTTTTCAAAATTTATAATGTATTTTTGGGAAATTATTGCAAATAAGATTCTATCAAAAAAATGAATAATAACCACGACAACCACCAAAAAGGTGATAATAAAAATATTGTAGAAGAATTTAATAGCTATCGTAGCGAAATGAATGAGAAAATTCTTTCTGCGGACAACATTGTACTAAAAAGAATTTTCAATTTGGATACTAATTGTTATGCAGAAGGGAGTGTAAGCGTACAATCCAAAGAAATGATTGGTTTAGCGTGTTCTATGGTGCTTCGTTGTGATGATTGTATTCGTTATCACTTAGGAAAATGCAAAGAAGCAGGACTGACGAAAGAGCAAGTTTTTGAAGTTTTTGCTATTGCAAATCTCATTGGAGGCACTATTGTAATACCACATTTGAGACGTGCTGTAGAATATTGGGAAGCACTTTCTTAGTTGTGAGTTTTCAGTTGTGAGTTGTGAGTTAAAATACACTATTCTATACTAAAAAAACATAATTTGTAACTCACAACTCACAATTCATAACTCACAACTATTATGATGACTTTGGTTAGTAGAAATATCCGTTATTTGCGCCGTTTGCACGGAATGACACAAGAAGAGTTTGCCAATAAAATTGGTATCAAACGCCCATCTCTTGGAGCGTATGAGGAAAGTCGTGCTACGCCCAACCTTGCAAACCTCCAAATTATTGCTAAAACTTTTAATATTTCTGTTGATGATTTGATTAGTTTGGACATTCGTTTGATTAAGGAAAAAGCGTCTATACATACTGAAAATGATATTTCTGATATAAATGCAGGAGAAGATATAAAGGAAGATTTAGAAGAAATGCAAAAAGAAGCACAGGAAATTATAAGTAGAAATCTTGCAAAAGATTTAGAGGAAAAACTAAAAATAAATCAACAACAGAATAATTTTCTTAATGATTTTAGAGATAATCAAAAAGAAGATTACAAAAATAATTTTCAGGATAATTATTCAGAGAAAAAGCAAGATTTTCAGCAAGAAAAAACACAAAAAACTACTTATCCAACATTAGAAACGGGTTTTTTTACGCCTCAAAACACTTATAATCCAGAAAATAATCAGCAAAACAACCAGAATAAGAAAGTTAAAAATGATATTCCTTTCATAAAACTGCCACAAAGAAACGAATATTTGGCAAGTTATGATAATCCTTCATTTGTGGCGGATTTGCCACAACTAAATCTTAGTCTGCTTGCTGAAAACGACCAAAATAAAGAAAATAGAGATTTGCGTGCTTTTGAAATGGGGCAAGATTTCCCTCAACCAAAAACTGTTTTGATAGGAGAATACATCAAAAATTGGTATAATTTGCAAGATAATTACTATGTGATTGTGTCGCAAAGGCAAGGTATTTTTTATGCAAAAGTAGAAAACTTGCTAAAAACAGAAAATTATCTAAAAATTATTAACAATGAAAACACCTTTCGTTTGCCTTTGCGTGAGATTTTTGAGATTTGGCAACCTATTCTAATGATTTCTGCACATCTTCCAGAAATTATGCCTAATCCAAACACAAAATTATATTCACTTATCAATGAGTTGCAAAATGAGATAAACCAGTTGCGAAGTTAGAAGTTTGAGGTACGAGGTACGAAAATACAATAAAATTTGTTTTTTTGCATTTTTCGTACCTCTAACTTCAAACCTCGCACCTCAAAAAATTAGTCGTTTTGGAAGATATAATATTGTCTATATCCAACTAAAAACTCTGTTATAATTACTTTAAGAATAGTATAAGCAGGAATAGCGAGTATCATACCCACCACGCCTGCAAGGGTTGCGCCTGCAAAAATCACCAAAAAAATCTCCAATGGGTGCGCTTTGACACTTTTAGAGAAAATAAGCGGTTGAAAAAATACGCTATCAAGCGCATAAACCGACACAAAAACAATCAAAATTTTAATCAAAATAACAGTTTCAGAGATTTTTGTAGTGGCTATTGTGGTAGCTATTGCATTTGTTTGTATGCTGTTTTCTGCACCCAAAGAAGCGGTAGAAACTCCAACTAAGATACCAAAAGTGATAGACAAAATAGGTCCTAAATAAGGAATAAAATGCACGGAGGCTGCAAATAAGGCTATTGTAATGGCATAATGAATCCCAAAAAAACTAAGCCCTAACGCAATTAGTGTAAAAGCAGCCATTATTTGCAAAAACACACCTCTAAGATAGTTAGAAAGTAGTTTTTCTATTTTGTAAATGGCAGTTATGCCTACTTCAAAATACTGATTAGGAATAATATTGATGATTTGGTTACGTACAACACCTTTTTTCATCAAAATAGAAAAAGTGACAAAAGAAACAGCAAGAAATCCC
>JAYVHJ010000013.1:0-5230 GCA_043771315.1 Raineyaceae bacterium | reverse complement strand
GCTTTTTCATTGACAATGGACAAGGTTTTTGGTACGAAGAAGGCAAATCTTTTGCAGGAGATATAAAAATTATCAATGAAGTAAAACTTTTTTTGAATAAAAATATAAAAGCACTAAAATAATTATGAATTGTGAATTTTTAATTGTGAATTGTGAATGGAATACAAAAATCAAGTTAAAATACTGCATTTTTATTTTCTTGGTTTTGTCTAATTTTTGTGGTTATTCTCAATATCCAGAACTTATCAAAAAAGGACGTTTGGAGTTAGAAATAGGCAATTATCAAAAGGCTATAGAAGATTTTTCAGAGGCAATACGCCTCAATAATGAGCAAGAAGAAGCTCACTTTTTGCGTGGGAAAGCCTATTTTGAAACCAAAAACTACAATAACGCACTTAATGATTTTTCCAAAAGTATTATCTTAAATGCTCAAAAAGCAGATAATTATTATCATAGAGGGCTTACACATACCAAAGTTGGCAACCAAACCAAAGCCATACAGGATTTTAGTCAGGCTCTTGTTTTCCAGGCAGACGACATAGAAACTTTGCTGGCACGTGCCAATGCTTACCGTATCTTGAAAAAGTACAATGAATCTCTGACAGATTGCCAAACAATTCTTACACAATTTCCACGTAATGCCAATGCCTATCAAGCACGAGGACGAGTAAATTTGGATATCAAAGAGGCACAAAATGCCTTGAAAGATTTTCAAACGGCTCTTACTTTTGAACAAAATAACAAAGAAAATCTTGTTTTTATTGGAATTGCTAAGTATAATTTAGGAAAAAATGAAGAATGCAAACAGAATTTTGAGCAGTATCTGCAATTAGCGCAAAAAAGCAAAGATTATCATTTTATTGCAACGCAAATACAAGAATATATAAACAGTAATGAATGGTTGGAAAAAGCGCAAATTTATACACTTACTGCCATCAAACTTCTTGATAATTACGAAAATAACCATCTTTACGCCCAAATTTTGTATAAACTTCAAAAGCAACTAAATTGCTTAGAAGTAAGTGAAAAAGCCATTAGTCTTGCTAAAAAAGAAGGCTTAGACTATACTACAACACAGTTTTTTGTTGATAGAATCAATCAAACCAATACAGACGACATTCCGCCTACTATCACACTAGTAAGCCCTACGCTTGTGAGCATTGCACCTGCACAAACGCCTGCGCAAGTGTCGGCACAGGCACTTATGAGAGGGGGAATTGTGGTAAGTACTCAAAATGAAATAAATATCATAGGAAAAGTAACAGACGAAAGTGGCGTAAAAGAAGTTTTTGTCAATGGAAATCCTGCACAACTTGCTGAAAATGGAGATTTTAAAGGAATTTTATTACTCAAAAAAGAACTGAAAGTTTTTGTAATAGAAGCAACAGATTTTAAGGGAAATACTCAAAAAGCCACGTTTTCTATCAACAGAGATACAAATGCAGTTGCTGCGCTGCCTCGCAGCAAGTCAATGGGGCGGTGTTATGCGCTGATTTTTGCTACAAATCAGTATGAATATTGGAATAATCTAGTAAATCCTATCAAAGATGCGGAAACAATAGCCAAAGAACTTAACGAAAACTACGAATTTCAGACGGATATGGTATTTAATGCCACGCAAAACCAAATTCTACTTAAAATAAAAGAATACGTACAAAAAAAATATGAGCCAAACGACCAATTATTGATATTTTTTGCAGGACACGGACAATTTGATGAGGTTTTTAAGGAAGGCTACGTAGTCCCACAAGATGCAAAACTTAATGATGAAGCAAAAACAAGTTATTTATCTCATTCAGTATTAAGGACTTATATCAATAATATTCCTTCAAAACATATTTTACTAATGATGGACGTTTGCTTTGGAGGAACGTTTAATCCACTTGTCGCAAACAGCGGTATGCGTGGAGATAATAAAGATAATTTCAGTAAATCAAATCCAAAAAATGGCATTAGTAACGAATTAGAGGAGTTTATTAGAAGGAAGCTACAAAATAAAACAAGAAAATACCTTACTTCTGGCGGAAAAGAATACGTCCCAGATGGCAATCCTGGTGAACATTCTCCTTTTGTACGCCATTTTCTGACTGCTTTGCGCACCTACGGAGGGCAAGATAAACTCCTCACTATCAGTGAAATAATTGGTTTTATAGAAAAAATAACGCCACAACCACAAACAGGCGACTTTGGTAGCAACGAGCCAGGAAGTGACTTCTTATTTATGGCAAAATGAAGTACGAGGTTTGAGGTACGAAGTACGAAATTTTCTAACTCATAATTCATAAAAAATCCGTATATTTGCAAAAAAATGTAATTACCAAATAATTTAAGAAATATTCAGAATGGCTTTACAATGCGGTATTGTAGGCTTGCCCAACGTGGGCAAATCTACACTGTTTTCTGCGCTTACACGCATACAAGGCGTGGCTGCAAACTACGAATTTGCAACTATAGAACCTAATATTGGCATTGTTGATGTGCCAGACCCACGTTTGCAGGTGCTTTCTAAACTCGTTAATCCTAACCGTATTGTGCCAACAACGGTGGAATTTGTAGATATTGCTGGGCTTGTCAAAGGGGCAAGTACAGGCGGAGGACGAGGAAATGGCTTTTTGGGTAATATTCGTGAAGTAGATGCTATTTTGCATGTTATTCGTTGCTTTGAAGACCCTAATATTGTGCGTTCTTCTGGTGATGTAAATCCTGTGAGCGACAAAGAAATCATTGAAATTGAGCTACAAATCAAAGATTTGGACTCTGTGAATGCCAAACTATCAAAAACAGAACGTGCCGCAAAAGCAGGTGATACCAAAGCTAAAGAAGATTTGGAAGTCCTAAAACGCTATAAAAGCACCTTAGAACAAGGAAAAAATGCTTTTTTAGTACCCGTTACGGAAGATGAAAAACGTGCTGTGGCAGATTTGTTTTTGCTTACTATTAAGCCTGTTTTGTATGTAGCTAATGTTGATGAAGCACATCTTCACGAAGATAACAATCACGTAATAGCGTTGCGTAAGGCAATAGAGGCAGAAAATGGTCAAATGATAAAAATCTGTGCGGCACTAGAAGCACAAATTTCTGAAATAGACGACATAGAAGAAAGAACAATGTTTTTGGAAGAATATGGCTTAAAAGAATCTGGACTGGATAAAATGATACGTGCTTCTTATGGTTTGTTGGATTTGATTACCTATTTTACAGCTGGTGTGCAAGAAGTACGTGCTTGGACTATCCGCAAGGGTTGGAAAGCTCCACAAGCTGCTGGCGTGATACATTCTGATTTTGAACGTGGTTTTATACGTGCAGAAGTGATTAAAATAGCAGATTACGACCATTATAAAACTGAAAATGCTTGCAAAGAAGCAGGTAAAATGGCTGTTCAAGGTAAAGATTATGTTGTTGATGATGGAGATATTATGCACTTTAGATTTAATGTATAAACAAAAGCCTTTCAAATTGATTTTGAAAGGCTTTTTTGTTGGGGTGAAAAATAATATATATATACTATTCTATACCTAAAAATTATAAAAGCACGTTAAAACTAATGCCCCACGTATTTTTTGCGTTTAGTTCTTTACCAGAAATTTGATAATAATTTGTATAATATACATCTAAATCAAAGAGTTTGCCACGCAATAAATGCACACCTGCACTTGTTTGCCAAGATTGCACAAAGCCAGTATTATCAATAATATTGTTGTGGTAACCACCAATAGCATAAGTGCCCATTATATAAACAGGAAATTTTATTTTTTGAAATGGATAATACCTAGCTAAAACACCATATTGATTACTGATAAATTTGCGTTGTGCCACATAATTAGGTACATCTTTATCATCTGTTATTATTCTATTGTACTGCAAACCAGCATAAAACCTATTTTTAATAGAATAAGCGGCTCTTATGCCAACACTACCCACATAACCCATACCACCGCCCATAGGCTGGTCATAAGACAATACGGGCATATAAAAACCAACTAAAAAATGCCCTTTTTTGAGTAAATTAACTCGTATTGTATCTTTTTGTGCTAAAAGTTTGATATTAGCAAGTAAAAACACAAAAATAATTATATATTTTTTCATTAAAATATTTAAGAAATTAAAAAGAAGTAAAATCATTTAAAATAATTTTGTTTCTTTGCCAAAGCGAAGCAAGGGAAAACTAACGTGTACAGAAACCGCAGTATTGCGTAGGCGTGAGTAAATGGTTTCGTAGCGTACTGGCTCATTATTGATAATATATGCATAATTCCATTGCATTACATTGACAGGGCTAAAACTATGTGAAAGCATCAAACGGATATTTCCTTTACGCAAAAAACGCCCTTCCAAACCTATTGAACCCGCTAATAAAAAACCTTTTTCATTGATAGAAAAATAATCTGATGTGCCTGAAAATGTTTCATAACCATTATTTCCAACAATAATAGAACTATTGGAAAATCTGGGAATTGCATCTCTTTGAAAAAATGCTAATCCTAATTTTCCAATAATAAAAGCCCTATTCCTAGAAATATTGTACCTTCCAATAATATTTATAGGAAAAGAAATAGTTTCATTAAATCTTGTTCCGTCATAAATTATCCCCTTTTTTTCTGATACAAAAAGTAAATCAAGTGCAAGTTCTGTATAACGCAATCCTATTTCTGCTCCAATAAACTTAGAAAATCTATATTCTAAATTTACCCCTAAATCTCCTGATGGAGAATATCCAGTACGTAAAGATTTTGAGTTATTGACCATTGAAAATTGCTGAAATGCTAATCCAGTTTGCACACCAAACCAAATGCTTTGTTTTTGTGCAAATATATGAGATGAAATCAAGCAACATAAACCAAACAATATATTTTTCATCATTTTTTACAATAGTATATTAAAACTAATGCCCCACGTATTTTTTGCGTTTAATTCTTTACCAGAAATTTGGTAGTAATTTGTATAATAAACGTCTAAATCAAAAAGTTTCCCACGTAACAAATGTACGCCTGCACTTGTTTGCCAAGATTGCAAAAAACCAGAAACATCAGTAATATTATTGTGATAGCCTCCAACAGCATACGCACCCATTACATAAATAGGGAATTTTATTTTTTGAAATGGATAATACCTAGCCAAAACTGCATACTGATTACTGATAAAAACTTGCCTTGTACCTAAATTAGATGCAGTAAAATCATCTGTTGTTAGTCTATTATATTGTAACCCTGTATAAAATCTTGGTTTTATG
>JAYVHJ010000012.1:0-11994 GCA_043771315.1 Raineyaceae bacterium | reverse complement strand
TCATAGCCGTAAGTCGTACTTACGGAACGTGGTAATAATGTATTTGAACAATATTATTCAGAAAGTTGATACACTTCTGGCAAATTTCTACCCAAATTATCATAATCTAAGCCAAAACCAACAATAAATTTATTAGGTATTTCTATACCTATATAATCTATTTTGATGTCTTTTTTGTAGGCTTCGGGCTTAAAAAACAGCGTTGCAAAACGTAATTCTTTGACATTGTAGCTTTTAAATGAGTTAGTAAGCTCAAAAACAGTATTTCCAGTATCTACAATATCCTCAATAACAATCACTATTCTGCCTGTTAGGTCTTGATTGATGCCAATAAGATGCTTTACTTCATTGGTTGAGGTCATTCCTTCATAGGAAGAAGTTTTTATAAAGCATACTTCACAAGGATTTTTGTAGTGTTTCATAAAATCACCTACCACCATAAAAGCACCATTCAAAACACCAACAAAAACAGGGATTTCATTAGGGAAATCTGCCATAATTTGGCTTGCCATTTTGGAGATTGCAAGGTCTATTTCTTGCGCTGAAATGAAGGGAACAAAGTATTTGTCGTGAATTTTGATTTGCATTTTTTTGGAGGAGAAGAGAGTAAATAGCAAATATAAGGATTTTTCTGTATTTTTTTGTATGCTATGTTTTCTCTGTGCCTATGTGTTGAAAAAAAGCAAAAGAAATTTGTTTTTAGATTTAAAAGTATTACCTTTGCACTCCAGTCTTGAAAAAATGACGCTTTGAGACAGGTTTAAAAGTTAAATTAGGCGTTCAACGTAGTTTTAGAAATTCTTTCAGAAAATCTATACACTACAAAAAACAAAACAATGAGTCAAACTCAACAAAAAATCCGTATTAAACTGAAGTCTTATGACCATAATTTGGTTGATAAGTCGGCAGAAAAAATTGTAAAAGCAGTGAAAGCTACTGGCGCAATGGTGAGTGGTCCTATTCCGCTTCCAACAAAGAAAGAAAAATTTACTGTTTTGCGTTCTCCACACGTAAACAAAAAAGCAAGAGAGCAATTCCAATTGTGTACGTACAAACGTCTGATTGATATTTTTTCTCAAAGCCCAAAAACAGTAGAAGCCTTGATGAAACTAGAACTTCCTAGCGGAGTTGATGTAGAAATCAAAGTTTGATAAACTTCCTAAAAAAAACCTCCAAAAATTTAAAATTTTTGGAGGTTTTTTTATGTAGAATGTTGTATTAAAGTCCCCTTCGGGGATTTAGGGGCTATTTCTTTGAAAATAAATTAGCTTTATTTTCTGTTCCGTTGCGGAGTTTTTGGATATTGGTGCGGTGTGTCCAAATGATAAGCAAGGCAATAATTATACTAAAAATAAGCAAAGTAGGATTTTCTTGTTTGAAATTTGGTACAAATGCTAAAAATAATGGAAAACTTATTGCTGCTGTCATAGAGCCAACAGACACATAACGGAAAGCAAGTAAAACTACTAAAAATACGCTTATAGCCGCTAAAGATGCGCCTAAATGTAGTGCAAGCACCATTCCTAGCACAGTCGCAACGCCTTTGCCTCCACGAAAACCCACATACACAGGGAAAATATGCCCCAAAACCGCCAAAACACCAAAAACTAACTGAAAATAAACGACATTTTCAGGCAAAATAAAAGCGTATTCTGACAAAAAAACAGGTAAACTCGTTGCTAAAAAGCCTTTAAAAGTATCAAAAGCCATCACAAAACTACCTGCTTTTTTGCCCAAAACCCTAAATGTATTCGTTGCGCCTGCGTTGCCACTGCCAAAATCTCGTACATCTTTCCCATAAAACCATTTTCCTACCCAAACTGCCGTAGGAATAGCTCCTATTAAGTAAGCAAGCAACATTCCAAAAATAATTACTATATAATTCATAAAAAAATGATTGTGTATTTTTAATTAAAAATGATGCACCAAAAGTAAGAAATATTTTTGGGAATAGATTTTAATTTATGAAAAAACGTAATAATTATAGCTTTTTGAAAGTCTCAAGAGTAAGGAATGGAAATTAGCTTTTTATTGGAAAGCCACCCAAATCTTGCTACGAAAGGAGTGAGACGCTCAATACAGTAAAATAGTAGTGAGATACTACTATGCTTTTGGGGCTAAGATGCTATGACTAGAGGGATTTAGCTACTATTTTTTGTTGTAAAATCCTCTCTATCATAAATATTTACTGTTACGTTTGGTGAATATAATCACCAAATATAGTAATAATTGGTGAATACGTTCACCAATTATTAGGATTTCTAAGAGAATAATGCAAAAAACTTGTTTAATACCGCAAATGGGATGCTACGACTAGCGGTTAGTTTGTTGTCCGAAGGAAACTTCTGACAACACAGGAACACGCAACAACGGCAGAAAAGGCATACCAAATAAAGGCACAAAAAACTTCCTAAATACCAGTAAAACGTGGTTCTATTTGTGCTATTTTCTTTAAAGCAGTTTCTAGTCGTTCTTCTAGTTTTTGTTCTCTTTCTTTGAGTTTTTCTATTTCTTTTTTGGTTTCTGCCTCAACAGGGCGTATAGGAATAGAAATTAAATAATATCATCTTTTTATTTTGACAATAACTTAATAATCAATATTTTATGTTCTTACCTCGTACTTCTTATTTCGTACCTCTTCCATAGCGGTACTTCTATCCCAAAGAACAAAACCCACAATACCTACAACGCTTGTAAGCACCAAAGGAATAATGATTATCAAAAGCGTTTGCATAAAGTCTAAACGCTTGTCAATACCGTCCAAACGCTTATCTACATTCTTCTCCAATGACTCCATTTTGGCACTAGTTATAGCAGTAGTCTTCTCTAACACATCTATTTTAGTGTTATTAGTAGTCATTTGCTCGTTTAGCTTGTTTACTTGCTTGCTAATATCCAGTAGTATTTCTCTCTCGGTTTGGGCGTTTGCACCTAAGCACGTCACAAATAGCAATATTGTTAGTATTTTTTTCATTGGTTATTTTTATTTTTAGTTTTTCCGCTGTTGTTGGTATTTTAGCGTTAGCGACACCAACAACGAATTAAATAGTTCTCTGGGGTTTATAGCAAAATATCTTTCACATATTCTTGCAAAATTTTCTTTGGTATATCTTCTTTTTCTGATTTGTCATAAATATCAACCAGCCAAATGTTCATATTTTCCAAGTCTTCTTCAACCAAAAGAGTAATCACACGAAAACCACCACTTTTACCTTTTTGCTTACTTTTATTTGCTAAACGTATTTTGTAAAGTCCGCTACCCAAATCAGTTCCTTGTCTTGGATTTTCCAATAAACTCGCACTTAAATCTGCTAATGCCACTTTGAAAGTCTTATATTTTTTAGAAAATCTTTTTGCTTCTTTCAAAAAGTGAGGCAAAAAAGCTATGTTAATTGTCATTTTCCAGTATTTCTAAAACTTCCGCTATTGAATATGTTTTGAGTGTACCATTTTTTGCTTGTTTGACTTCTGCAAGTCCTTGCTTAATGCCTTTAATGGTGGCTAATTGCTTTTTGGTAAGTATATTTTTAGTTTTTGTAACAGTTTTTCTATCCACAATAACACTTAATTTCTCTTGGCTGATAAAATTGGTTATTCTATCAACATCAAGTTTATTTTTAGCTGTAATAATAATGGTTTCCATATATTTAACTTTTAGATTTATACAAAAATACGCATTTTATTTGACTTTTCTAAAAATAATTTTTCCATACAAAAGCCTCTTAATTCTTACTGCGTTGTTGTTGTCCCTAACGCTAGAACACGCAAAAAAGGCAGAAAAGGCATACCAACAAAGGCACAAAAACCCTCTCTATCATAAATATTTACTGTTACGTTTGGTGAATATGTTCACCAAATAGAGTAATAATTGGTGAATACGTTCACCAATTATTAGGATTTCTAAGAAAATAATGAAAATAATACGTTTAATACCACAAATGGGAAGAAATATTTGTCGTTATTGTTTGTCGTAGTGCGTTGTTGGTGTCGCTAACGCTAGAACACGCAACAACGGCAGAAAAGGCATACCAACAAAGGTAAAAAAATAATTGTGTCTTAGCACTTATAAGGGATATGGTTTATACGTTTGTCTTTTGCTGTTATCATCCCAAACATCTAAATACCCACCCACTGAACTGTAAATACTGTAAAATTTGTTAGGCGCACTTGGAAAAGAAACACGTATGCCAGAAGAGTATGAGTCAAAACCATCTAAAATTTGATGAGTTTGCAAAGTTATATAATCCTGTTTTTGTGTATCATAATAAACATAATAAACAGATTCACCCCCCATCACAAACAAATACTCATTGTGTCCATTACCATAATAATTTCTACTAATATAATATCCAATGCATCCTTCAGGTACGCTTGGGTGGTTTTTCTTCTCGTCATATTTTTCAGGAACTTCTCCTTTTTTTTCTGTATAAGAAGGCTTTTTTTCAGAAGGTTTTGCTTCTTCTTTTTTGTTTTCTGTATCAGGTTTAGGCTTATCATAATCATTTGCGTTTTCAAGTGCAGTTCCTTCTCTATTGTGCAAATATGGTACAATTACAGCAAAAAAGCCCACTACGCCCAAAACTATCACGACAAGTAACGCTATAACAACATTCAGTAATGTACGTGTATTTGCGCCTTGAGGAATGTTGGCGGGTGTGGGTGTAAATAGGGGGGCAAGCTCAATAACGGAACTCGCAGGTTGCCAATTCGTCATACCTTCACGCCAAACTTGTGTATCAGACGTAATTTTTTGTTCACGCAACTGTTCTACAGTATAGGGACCAAGTTGTTGATTATTGCGGTGGAAATAATATTGCATACAAAATTAAGATTTGGGTTTAGCTTGTCCTTTTACTACATATGTGTCTAATACCACATCATATAGATTGCGACATTTCTCATCAAAAAGTAGCCATATAATAGGAATTATCAAAAAAGCCATGATATTTTTCAGAAATTCACGTACAAACCCTTGCATACCTCCATTGTAATCACTTCCGTCTTTAGCAGAAATTACTTTGTAACCCAAAATTTTATGCCCCAAATGCCCCGAAAATATAGGATAAAAGAGCAAACCAGCCAACGAAGATAAAACAATGCCGCCTATGGTACTTATCATTATATCTGCACTAAACAACATGGTAATGGGATATAAAATAATTGCGTCTATTAAAACGGCTAAAAATCTACCTAAACGCCCTGCCCTTTCGTAACCAAAATAAGACGAATTTACTTGCCCAATAGGTGGAACTGAAGTTTGGATTGTGGGGGTATGTGGGATTTGTATTTTTGGCAGAACTTGCATTTTTGGCAAACCCAAAGGCGGAGGTAAGGTGCTAAATACGTTTTGTAAGTCAGTTTGTGAGTCAGCACGTACCCATTCTGTCAAGCCTTCAGACCAAACCATAGCATCTTTTTGAATATTTTTGCTACGTAATTGTTCTATAGAAAATGGACCAGTTTGTTGTTCGTTTTCTACAAGATAGTATTGTTTCATAAAATTTAACTGTTGTTTTAGTGAATTACGTTTGGCGAAAAACTTGCAACAGCATAACGCCTAACTTGTTAATATATGCAACTGCATACTTTCGTTACAAACATAATAAAACTATTTTTACCATCCAAATAAAATATAATTTATTTAAAATCAGCATAAAAAGTAGTTTATCAGCAATAAAACAATACAAAATACGCAATACGTATTTTACGTAGAACAATGTATTTATGCTCACAAAGATAATAAACTATTGATAAAATCAACTAAAAATCAGGGCTTTTGTGCTTTAAAAGAAGTTGGATTATTCACCTATCAAATTATTTTAAAAATAATCAAAAATAATTTTGGAAGTAAAAAAATAAGTCTTACCTTTGCACGCTGATTAAAAAAAATCAACATAAAATATACAATCTTCTGTTTGTGAGTACACAACAGAAATCAAAACGAATAAATGTTACAATTTATATATTAACTGCTTTTGGCTTCCACTAATAGCAGTAAAGTATTCTTAAAAACACAACGACAATGGCTAAAGAAGTAGCAGGTTATTTAAAACTTCAGGTAAAAGGTGGACAAGCAAACCCTTCGCCTCCTATTGGACCAGCACTTGGTTCAAAAGGTATCAATATTATGGAGTTTTGCAAGCAATTCAACGCCAGAACGCAAGACAAGATGGGGCAAATTGCTCCAGTTTTAATTACATATTATACTGATAAATCATTTGAATTTGTAATCAAAACTCCTCCAACTGCTGTATTACTGAAAGGTGCTGCAAAAGTTGAAGTAGGGTCTGCAGAGCCAAACCGTAAGAAGATTGGGTCTGTTACTTGGGAACAGGTGAAAACAATTGCTGAAACCAAAATGCCCGACCTTAATTGCTTTGTAATTGAGTCGGCTATGAAAATGGTTGCAGGAACAGCTCGTAGTATGGGTATTACCGTTAGCGGTAAAGCTCCTTGGGAAAACTAATTTACCTTTAATTGAAGAACTAAAATGGCAAAACTGACCAAAAAGCAGAAGGCAATTCAAGGCAAGTATGATGTTACTAAAGATTATTCTCTTTTTGATGCAGCACAAATTTTGAAAGAAATTACTTTCACAAAATTTGACTCATCAGTAGATATTGATATTCGTTTGGGTGTAGACCCACGTAAAGCAGACCAAATGGTTCGTGGCGTGGTAGCACTTCCTCACGGTCTTGGTAAAGTAGTACGTGTACTTGTACTTTGCACTCCTGACAAAGAAGAAGAAGCTAGAGCTGCGGGTGCTGAACACGTAGGTCTTGATGACTACATAGCTAAAATAGAAGCGGGTTGGACAGATGTTGATGTTATCATCACAATGCCAAGCGTAATGGCGAAAGTAGGGCGTTTGGGTAAGGTACTTGGTCCTCGTGGACTTATGCCAAATCCTAAAGCGGGTACAGTAACCCCAGAAGTGGGAAAAGCTGTAATTGAAGTAAAAGCTGGTAAAATTGATTTTAAAGTTGATAAAACAGGGATTATTCACGCATCTATTGGAAAAGTATCTTTTGATGCTCAAAAAATAGCTGAAAATGCGCTTGAAATGCTTGCAGTTATCAACAAACTGAAACCATCATCAGCAAAGGGAACTTACGTAAAGTCTATTCATTTGTCTAGCACAATGAGTCCTAGCGTAGTTATTGATAAAAACTCTACAGGCTTATAATTATGACAAGAGAAGATAAAGCGGCTATCATTGAAGAACTTAGCCAAAAATTTGCAGCTACTAACTTTTTTTACATCACAGACGCAAGCGGATTTTCTGTTGCGCAAGTAAACGACCTTCGTGGCGAGTGCTTTAAAGCTGGTGTAGAATATAGAGTAGTCAAAAACTCTCTTATCAGAAAAGCACTTGAAACGCAACAATCTGATTTTTCAGAATTTACGGACAAGAAAGTTTTAAAAGGATTTTCAGGCGTGATGTTCACGAATGAGTCTGGTAAAACTCCTGCTAAATTGATAAAAGATTTTCGCAAGAAAAACAAAACAGAAAAACCTCTTTTGAAAGGTGCTTCTATTGATACAAGTTTGTTCATAGGAAACGACCAATTAGAAAGACTGGTAAGTCTGAAATCAAGAAACGAACTTATTGGAGATATTATTGGCGCATTGCAAGCCCCAGCACAGAATGTTATTTCTGGTCTGAAAGGACAAGGTGCAAAAATTGCTGGTATCCTTAAAACACTTTCTGAAAGAGAAGAAAAGTAATTTTTAATTGTGAATTAAATACAAGAATACATTTTTTGAGATAATTCACCCTTACAATTAAAAACCGCTCTGATTACTTCAGAAAGATGATAAAAGTTATCATTTCTCAATAAATTCAAAAACTGTACTAGAATTCTTGATTTTAAATCAATAAAAATTCAGTACAACTCAAATTAATTATTCAAACAATCCAAATTTTTATAAAAAAATGGCAAATCTTAAAGAATTCGCAGAACAACTAGTTAGTCTTACAGTAAAAGAAGTAAATGAGCTTGCTCAAATCCTAAAAGATGAGTACGGTATTGAGCCTGCTGCTGCTGCTGCAGTAATGCAAGCTGGTCCAGCTGCTGAAGCAGTTGCAGTACAAACTTCTTTTGACGTAATTTTGAAATCTGCTGGAGCATCAAAATTGAATGTTGTTAAATTGGTGAAAGACCTTACTGGTCTTCCTTTGACAGAAGCTAAAGCTCTTGTTGATGGCGCACCAAAAGCAGTAAAAGAAGGTGTAGCAAAAGACGAAGCTGAAGCTTTGAAAAAAGCTTTGACTGAAGCTGGTGCTGAAGTAGAAGTAAAATAGTTTTAAAAGTCTTACGACTGAAAAACATTTTTTATAATAAAATCCCCAATGAAAAATTATTTTTTCTTTGGGGATTTGTATTGATAGCCAAGAATTATCATTTAATTTTTTCTATATTGTTCTATCTCAAACATCTTTCCTAAAATGAAATCCCATAATTTTATAGTTTCTATTAAAATAAAATTTATGTGCTTTTTCGTTACCAATGTAGGCATTTAGCTCAACGGCAATACAATTTTGTTCTTTGGCGTAGTTTTCTACCCAATTCATAAGCTGTGTACCCAAACCATAACTTTGATATATTGACAAAACTGCCACATTATCCACTTCCAAATGCTTTCCAATATAAAATTTGGCAAGTTGCCACAATCCTGCACAGGCAACAAGGTTTTTTTGGTCATCAAAAATACCTACACATTGATACTTATTGGTATCAATAATCAATTTTAGACGTTCTAAAAATAACTCATAAGTCATTTTTTCATTAAGAATATTTATTAATGGGAACATAAGTTCCATTTCTTCTAACTCTAAAAGCCTGATAATAAAAGTTTTATCTTTTATAGAAATTTCTTGTAAATAATTATTTGTAAGATTATTTTTCATTTGTATTATTAATAGTTTTTAATTTACTTTGAAAAGTAAAGCCTAATAAATCAGCTCGTTGTTTGGCAAATATAGCTTTTTCACCCTCAAAAAGCTGATTTACAGTTTCGTGGAAGTAAAAAAGCCATTGTTTGAAGTGCGTTTCATCTATTTTGAGATGTGTATTTGCTTCTGCGTGTTTGTCAAAAACATTGCCTTTGAAACCTTCTTTATCAAGCAAAATAAATTCCCAAAAAGCAATCATTCTAGGAAAATGCGCCTCAAAATTAATGCCTGCAAAGTGTGGCGCAAGTAATTCATCTAAAACAACTTTTTTGTAGAATGTTTTTACAAGAAGTTCAACGTCTTCTGATGTGTTGATGTCTTTCATATATTTTCAGCCCCAAACCCCCAAAGTGAGATTTAAAGGCATATTTTAGTGATATTTTTTTACAATTTTGTATTAAAATCCCTTTGGGATTTAGGGGCTATTTTTTTAATCAAAAAACAACCACGTAAAGCCAAATGAAAGAGTTCTTTGAAAACCTGCATAATAAGGGGTTGTATTGTAGCCGTCAATAGGTGCAGGGAGTGCGCCTTGAAGTAGGTTATTTAGCCTAAAAAACACCCTTACACGTTGTAAACGTGTACTTGCAAACAAATCTACAAGAGGGTATGGGCGTACAACTACATCATTTTGGATATAAAAAGTTTTCAAAGCAGGCATATAACCATCTGCCAAATATTCCCACTGATAATGGAAATCTAACCCAATTCTGCAAAAAAGTATCTTTTTATACAAATTTCCTTCCAAAAAAGTACTTGCATTAAGCATAAATTCTGGCTGTCGCAAAACATTGCTTGCACCCAAATTACGAGTATAGTAGGCTGTTTGCTCAAAAACCAACTTTTTATATTTATATTGCGCAAAAAGCCCTATTTGTGCCACCTGAATATCTCCTGCGGTTTGCGTAGGAGAAACCGTTACTTTGCTATCTCTTGCAAAGTATATATAATTATTGATAAGTTGATATTTGCCAAATGGCTGAATATGAAGTGTTTGCTTTTTATTTTTATAAGAAATATAGCCCGAAAGTTCGTTTATTTGTGTATTTTTAAAGCTATTTTTCCAATTAAAAGTATTACTTACATACTCTTGTTGCATAATAGTAGGAGAGAAGGAAATGCTTTTTGCAGTAACGCCAAAAAACGCTGTTTTAAGAAATTTAGACATAATTTCAGCTTTGAGCATATAATCTTTTCCTATCAAATACTCACCTTCCGCAGAAAATGCCACACTATCCAAAACATTAAAACTGATTTGCCCACCAACATAATTTTCATTTTTACCTGCAAATTGCGCCCTATAAACGCTATCATAATCAGTTTTACCCATATTATAATCTCTACGCTTGAAATAAGCCACATAATTAGTGTTTTTCTTGCGTCCTTTTATGCCAATTTGATTGGTAAAAACCCTAAATTTATAGTCATCATTGGTGGTATCAGTTTTAAAACGAGTAGGAACAATACCGTAAAAATTTCTATTTGTGGCTAAATTTCTATCAACATAACCATCTCTTTGCCTAAAATATTCATTTGTAAGAAATATTTTCAACAAATTATCAATTTTATATTCTTGATAAACCCTTAATTTATTTTGAAATTGCGCACTTTTTGGGTCTTTCAAAAGTTGAGAACGCTCTTCACTATAGGTGTAAATATCATCACTTGTTTTGCCTGTTGCTACGAAAGCACCACCTAATTCTTTCATTTGGGCGTTGAAATGCGCATAATGTGCCAATATTCTATATTTTTCATCTTTGCTTTTATAATTGAGGTGAAAAGTAGCATTATATTGCTCCAAAATGGCGTTCAAATCTCTGTTTCCAAGTGAGGCATATTGCCTAGAAGTATTGACACGCCTATACACAAAGCCAAAATTAAAGCGTTTATTGATGTTTCTACTAAATTCTAAGTTAAGGATTTGTTGCCCTTTTCCGCCCTGCACAAAGGTAAGATTAGTATAAGGTGAACGAGTATCAAAATACTTAATTTGTTGTTCAGAGATAACATAAGGTGCATACACATCTGCGCCAAACCACGTTCCTATACGTGTAGGCGCAAGGAAAAAGACATTTTTGGTTGCTGTACCAAGATTATGCCCCAAATCTTGTAAAAGAAAATTTTTCTGTCTTACTACATCAAACTTGTGATAATCCACGAGTGAAGTATCTAAAAAGCGTTTTTCTGATTTATTATTATAAACATCTTCTTCCAAAAAATATTTAGTAGTTTTTGTACTATAAATATTGCGTGTAGAATCATCTCGTATTTGCGCCTGTGCAGGAGAAAAAGATAAAAAAAAGGCTATAAAACTAAATAAATAAGAATTACAATGATGGTTAAAATGATTTTTTTGCACTGAAAAATAGTTTTTAATTTATTCGTAATTGAATTTGTTGTAATTTTTACTTGACTACTCGTCTATTTTATTGTTAATTTCTTGCCTTAGATTTTCAATAAATTCTATTGATAAATCAGTTATTCAGGCAATAACTTCATTTTCAAGCCCTTGGCTTATGGATTTTTTAGCAATTTCTGTTTTTTCAATCATTCTATAAGTTGCAACAATAGTTCTGTTGGCTTCTTTATTTTTTGATGCGGTGCGCTCTTCTGGTGTAAAATTCTCATAATCAATAAGTTCTATTGCTTTTTTGATACCTTCGTTCGCAGTATTAAGTGCAGGTCTTTCTGGGTTGTGAATAGACTGATAAATCAAGTCTAACCAGTCCCTAATAGCCTGTGGTGTACTTTCGTTTGGGTGATTAGGGTTGAGGCAAACAAATTGATGCCCATACAAATCCCTAATTTCGCCATTGATATTTTGCATATTAAAATCCAGTAGCAAAAACTCGTCCAAAATTGGTTTTCCATTTTTCTCTGAAATAGTGTAAGGTGCAGTCAAAACAACAATAACATAAACGGTTTGGTCAATTCTATATTGTTTTGCTGATTTTTGTTGTTCCACAATGAGCATCAAAAAATAATGCAAAAACCTATCAAAATGTTGGTCATATTCTACTTTTTGTATTTCTATGGCA
>JAYVHJ010000011.1:0-12402 GCA_043771315.1 Raineyaceae bacterium | reverse complement strand
AGGTATTTCTGCTTGTTCTTGTATATCTTTGCCGTTGGCAAGGGTAATAAAAGCATTGAAAGAATAAGCCACGCCACGTCCATAACGGTTATATTTATTTATCAAATCACTGTTATAATGCTTGTGGAGAAGTTCTTTAAAAGAATTACGTTGCAGTTTTCGTATATCAACTTTCAAAGAATGTTCACTTTTTTGTAGAAAAGCCTTCAAATCATTGACAAAACACTCGTAGCGGTAAGTGGGGTCAAGTCCATTACTTTTACCAAAACTATAAATGTTTTTTAGATAATTTTCTTTTTCTGTTTCATATTGCGTGATTAAAACTGCTATTTGAGCATTGTAATCTCTTATTTTTGTCGTATCTCCTTTATCTGTATCAATAAGAATATTTTTACATATTTTGAGAGATTTTAAAAATTCATTACTAGCTTTCGTGATTTGTGGTTGTTTGTCGTTTTGTGGATATTGCGCCTCATAAAATGCACGTACAAGCGTTACAAGGTCATTTTTGGCTTGGTGATATTTTTCAAAAATAGCTTCTAATTCTCTCAAAGTCGTCCACGCTTGCGTGTGTGAGTCTTTTGGGTCATAATCTCGTTTTTTTGCATATTCAAACAAAAAATCTCTTTTGGTTTGCAAAACATCTAAAATATTTTTTATTTTGGTTAGTTTTTCATTGAGTTTTTGCTGTGTATTTTCACCTTCAAACATTATTTTTTCAAATGCAAGGCTGTTTTTAATGGTATTTTCGTATATTTTGGCAGGAATAATCTCATAATTATTGCTTTCATTGAGATAATCTTTATTATAAAAAGAATAAAATTTGCAACTTTTTTGCTCATTGGTGCAATAAGTAAGCGTATTATAAAATTCGTTTATCTCTTGTTCTATTCCCCAAAGTGCGTGAATAGTTTCGTTACAATAGTCAATATAACCATTCAAAATGCGTACTCTATTATTTCTATCCATATTTTTAGAGGTTTTGGAAGGAATTTGAGCAAAAATATTTTCAGATAAAAGAATAAAGATAATGAAAATAAAAAATATTTTTTTCATAAGAATTAAAATTAAGAAAGTAAAGAGTTTGAGCAAAAATGTTTTTATAAAATTAAAAACATTTTCTTAAAACAATTATAATCAAAACTTACGTAATATCCTAATAAACATTTCATTAGATAAAAAAACAAAAAATCTCTCAAAAATATTTTTTTGCTATAAAAAAAAATTGCATCTTTGCGGTGTAATCATTTAATATAAACGAAATCAATAAAAAAAGCCTAAAAAGCTAACAAAATTAACTAAAATAACCAAAAAGCGGAGGTAATTATCAGCAACGACAATAGACAAAAAAATAATAGAAGTGCAAGACAAGAAGAAACGCACCGTATAAATGAGAAAATAAAGGCACTACAAGTGCGTTTAGTAGGTGAGGAGGTAGAAGCAGGCATTTTTGATACCAAAAAAGCACTTGCAATGGCACAAGAAAAAGGACTGGATTTGGTGGAAATTTCTCCAAATGCTGACCCGCCTGTTTGCCGTATTACGGACTTTTCTAAGTTTAAGTACGACCAGAAAAAAAAGCAAAAAGAACTCAAAGCAAAAGCTATGAAAGTAGTAGTGAAAGAAATTCGTTTTGGACCTAATACAGATGACCACGACTTTGATTTTAAACTAAAACACGCCCAAGAATTTTTGAAAGAAGGTTCTAAAGTTCGTGCTTATGTGCAGTTTGTGGGTAGAAGTATTGTGTTTAAGGAGAGGGGAGAGCTACTTTTACTAAGATTTGCACAAGGTTTGGAAGATTTGGGCAAACTTGACCAAACGCCAAAACTTGAAGGAAAACGTATGGGAATTATGATTACGCCTAAAGTTGTTCCAACAAAAAAATAATTTTACATAAAATTATATAGCATATAATGCAAAAAAAACTACAATGACAATTGTAGTTTTTTTGCTTTAAAACCATTGATTATTAAGCTGTTACGCTGGGTAAATACTTTTTGAGCCAAGTATTTTCTAAAGGCAAAAGCCAATTTGTCTGAAAATCAGCTAAAATATTTACAGAATTATTAAAAAATAGTGTTTTTTCGTTTATTTCACCACTTTCTAACGCATTTTTGACATCTTTCAAGGCAAAAGTAATGATTTTTTCTTCTTGATTATCATTTTGATTATTTTCCAAAAAGGCAAGTTGTAAACGGTCTAAAAGTTGTATTTTAAACTCATTTTGAAGGTGTTGCAAAAAATGCGTGAGTTTGTCAATAGAGCAACCAGAGGCTTGTGTGGCACTTTCATCAACTGCTACAACCAAAAAACGCTCATATTTGATGCAAAAAGAAGCATTTAATGTTGCTTGGTGCGCAGTCCATTGATTGATAAAAAGCGTTGTAGCTTCTTCAAAAGCTGTTTTTTCTTCTTTTGTAAGTGTTCTTTCTGCCTGATATACCCAAAGGCGTGCGCTCAAAGGCATTTTCTCAAAATTTATATACATTTTTTCTAATTATGAATTTTAAATTGTGAATTGTGAATGAATACAAAGGGTTACTTACTTGTATTTTCTCCCCCTTTGGGGGTTGGGGGGCTACCTATTAGAATAAATGCTGCCCAGAAATAGGGTGCAGAGAATTTTTCACTATTTAAGAGTGAAATTTTTGCTTGTTGTAAAGCTGATGTATGATTTTTATTGTTTTTAACAATATTCTCAAAAAGATTTCCCATCAAATCAGACGTAGAAGTATCAGAAACCTTCCAAAGTGATACATTCACACTTTGCGCACCTGCATACAAAAGCGCACGAGAAAGCCCAATAATGCCTTCTCCATCACTCATTTTGCCAAGACCAGTTTCGCAAGCAGACAAACTCACAAGTTTTGCATTGATTTTGAGGTTATAAATTTCACCAGAATACAAATGATTATCATTTTGTTTGTCTGTATCAACATTACTCAAAAAAACCTGCGAAAGTTCAGGGTTTACTGCATCTACAACACCGTGAGTAGCCAAATGCACATAAGAATATGCCATCAAATCTTGTTTTTTTAGGTTTACTTCTGATGCTTGATTTTCTTGTAAAATGGTTACTTTCCCATTTTTTTCTTTGAATATTTTTCCTATTTTTTCTACTTCTGTGGCAGTTCCTGGCAGATTATTTAGCCCAAAACTCTCAAATTTAACTGGCGCAACAAGCAAAATACTTTCTTGATTATTTGCAGAGGTATTAGTTGAAATATTATTATTTGTTTCTGTGAGAAGAGAGGCAGAATAATTATAAGAAATAGCATATTTTTTGAGCATAAAAGACATATCTTTATACAAAGTTGTTTTTTTATCTTTATGCAATAAAAGTGCCTCAAACGGAATAGTTGGCATTTTGCTATCCGCAATAATCAGTAATTCTGTGTATTTTTCGGACACTTTCTTAGGAAAAAGTTGCTTATAAAGTGCATTTGAAGCTAATATAAACGTATTTTTAGCATAAAACTTAATAGAATTATTCAAAACTACTGTATTATCTTCAAAATCAGGTTGTTGTAAAACATTTTCAACAGACAAATCCGTTTTATCAAGATAAAAAACATAAATTCTAGCTCGTTTTTTTGCCCAAAAATAGCTTACTAGCATTGTATTGGCGTTGATTTTTTCTCTTATTTTCTCAATAGAAGTGCTGTTTGTGCCGTATTTGAGTTGATAATATTTGGGATAATCTTTTTCCATTTCCTTAATAAAAATCAAATAAGAGGCTTTTGCGCCACGTAATAAAGTTTCAAAATCCTGCTCTTTATTACCTGTTGCCACTTGTTGCTCATAAAAAGTAATATTTGCTTTCAAATCTTCTTCTTTTATCAGTACGTCAGCAGGAATTCCTGCAAAAGATTTGGCTTTTGTTTCTGCAATAGCCTCCAAAAGTGCAGAAGCCTTACTTTTTTCACTAAAATAAAAGGCTTTTTCTTTGTAAATCTTCTTACTAAAAGCACCTTCATTTGCCTGCATACATACAGCAATGGCACTTTCATAAATTTGGTCTGCAAGTGCGCTAATTTGTAGTTTATCTTGCTGATTTACAGAGTTTTGCCTAACTTTTTGTATCAAAGTATCACAAATCTCAAAACATTCAATACTTTTATCTAAATCACTGATTTTTAATGTTTTACTAGAAAATCTTGTTTCTAGTGCCTCTGCTTTTAAAAAGATAGAATTAAGCAAAAGTTGTGGTTTGTAAGCATCATTTGTAGGCGGATTTTTGCTAATATCTTTGGAAGAAAATGTTTTTGTATTTGCCAAAATAGCACTTTGATAGCTTTCTAATGCACTTTTATAATTGCCTTGTCGTTCAAAAAGCGTTCCTATGATGTTGTAAGTGCTTGCAATTTCTGGGTGTTTTTGCCCATAATTTTCTTGGTAAATTTTGAGTGCTTCTTGCTGATTTTCTTGTGCAAGTGTTAGTTTCTCCTCATCAGCGTGAATTTGACCAATCAAAGAAATAACAAAAGCCTGATTTGGGCGTTTTTGAGCAACTCCAAGAGATTCTTTTTGGCTATTTATTGGATACAGTTTCTCATAAATTTCTTGTACTTGTCTAAGGTTTGATAATGCTTTTACATAATCTTTCTTTGCACGCAACATAATTGCCTGATTGGTGAGCGCAATGGCATTTTTTGGGTGAACCGCAGGATATATTTTTTGATAAATTTGTGCTGCTTTTTGATAATTTTCAAGTGCAATTTCTGGAGAAGTTGCTACAAGCCCCAAATCATTGTAGGCAGCCGCTATTTCAGCAGTTTGAGGAGCAAAAAGTTTGTTTTTGAGTGTGAGCGCACTTTGCAAATAATCATTTGCCTGTGAATTGTTGCCATCAAGCCATTCACAAGTACCCAAATTAGCCAAAATAGTAGCTTTTAAGGGCGTATCATTATTTTTTTGATTTTCATAAATTTTACCCAACAAATCTTTTGCATCTGAAAGTTGATTGGCTTTTAGGTACATTTCTGCCTGCAAATTGTCCAATTCATCAGCATATTGGCTGATTTTTTTGCTATTTCTTTTACCGTTTCTTGTATTATATTCTGTGTAAAGTTTCTCTTGTTGATAGCTTTTTGAAAATGTAGAAAGTTGGTTTAAAGACAAACAAGTACGCATATACGCTAATTGTGCTTGATGATAAGCAAGGGTATCTGTGCTATTTTTGGTTTGTCCTATAAGATTGGAAAAAGTAATTTGTGCTTTTTGATAGTCTGCTTTATCAAACAAATCTTGTCCTTGTGAAAATGTGGTTTGATAGTTATTTTGTGCTTTGAGAGTCTCAAAAGATAATAAAAAGCAAAAAATAAAGACTATATTATAGTTGATAAATTTCATATAAAAGTGGTTTTACGTATAGTTGTGCTAATTTTCTGAAATTTATAAAAAAAATCTCAAAAACCAATAAAAACAGCTATAAAAATCCTTTTGAAATCAATTATAAAACTAAAAAGGCACAAAAAATGGGTGGGGGAGTAACCTCTCCCCGCACCCGTAACAACAGTTGGACTTGAACCAACGACACGTGGAGCCTGAATCTACTGCTCTACCACTGAGCTATGTTGTCAGCAACATTTAGTTGCGAAGTCCTTGAAAATCACACACTTTTCTTTGTTACATCAGACCCTTGCTCTGCCACTGAGCTACGCTTCTATATTAAATGTACTATTTTGTTGTTTGTGAAGACACAAACAACGGCTATTAAAAATTAGTAGAAGCGGGTGGATTTGAACCACCGCACTAGGCACAAAAAAGCTATTTTCTTTCAAAAACTGTTAAATCTTAAACTAAGGAGCGAAAAACTTATGCTAATGTTTTTCATCACGCAATTTCATTCCTTCGGAGGGGAAGAATTTTCAGATGAAAAATGGTTTAACACTAAATTGATTAAAGCTAAAACTAACTCCAAAGGCAAAGATACAAGGTTTTTGAATAAAAACAAATAATATTTATTTTTTATTGGGCTTTGAATAATTTGATGGTATAATCAAGAAGTTCCATATTGCCACAATCTCCGTGTCCAGGAACAACAATTTTAACATTTGGGTATGCTTTTTTGACTTTTTCTACGGTATTGGACCACTCCACGGTATTGGCATCACCCAAAAAGCCTTTGGTAGCATTCAATGTTTTTATTAGACACCCACCAAACATCACATTTTCACTTGGGAAATAGCCTATAATATTATCTTTTGTGTGTCCTTCTCCAAAAAACTTGGTAATAATAATTTCATTACCTACTTTTAGGCATAGAGAGTCTATAAAGCCATTTTCAGGGAATGACAGGTTATTTTCTTTTGCCAATTTTATGGTTTCTATATTTGCATAAGAAGGAATATTGTATTTTTCAAATGCTTTTAGCCCAGCCAAGCAGTCATTATGAAAGTGGGTAGGAATAATTGCATTTATCTTGCAATTAAGCGTTTTTTTGACCCAGTTAATAAGTTCTTCTGAAGTTGATGTATTAGTCGGGGTATCAAAAATAATGGTTTCATTATTATTTCTGACAATAAGCCCATTGCAAGGAACATTCCCAAAATCATTAGTTTGCAAAAAAGAGATATGCTGAAATGTATTTTCAGAAATCTGCTTAATAATTAATTTTTTTGATTTATAAACCCTTTTAGATTTGAATGTGAGCTGTTTTTGAGTATTACAACTCACAATAATGATAGAAAAAATAACTACCAATGTTTTAAGACTACATTTCATTTTAAAATTTTTATTTTTAAAGTTTTCCTTCTGCTTTTTTCTTAGCTAAAAGTACATTTAAAGCTGCTTGATAGCGTTTTGCATTTTGATTGTGTTCCGAAAGTTTGACTGCAAAGTTATGATAACCAGAAAAATCTTCTTTGGCGCAAAAGAAGTAGAAATCTGTTTTTTCGTGATTTAAAACGGCATCTAAACCGCTAATGGTAGGTAAACGTATTACGCCTGGTGGCAAACCTTTGTATTTGTACGTATTATAAGGGGAGTCTGTGGCAAGATGCACGTTTAGCACTCTTTTTATGGTAAAATCTCCTGTTGCAAAAATAACGGTTGGGTCTGCTTGCAACAAATCTTTTTTAGCTAATCTGTTCATATACACGCTTGCAACACGTGGTTTTTCGTCTGTTTTTACCGTTTCTGCATCAACAATAGCTGCTAAGACAGCCACTTCAATAGGAGTAAGGTTAATAGCTTTTGCCTTTGCTAGGCGTTCTGGAGTCCAAAATTTTTGGTATTCTTTGTGCATTTTCTCAAAAAAACCATCTAAACTAACATTCCAATAAACTTCATACGTATTTGGCAAAAACATAGCCATAATATTTGCAGAAGTAAACCCATATTTTTGAGTGTATTTATCATCATTTAGGGCTTTCAAAAGGTCTTCACGTTTTATAGTAACTTGTGGGCAAAGACGGTCTGCAAGGTCTTCTTTTAGGCGAATATTATTAAAAATGACTTTTTGAGGTGCTTGTGCGCCTGCACGCAAATTACGTACAAGTTTGATATTATTCATATTTGTTTCTATCAAATATCTACCTGGCTTCACATTTTCTTGGTATTTTAGTATTTTGGACATAAAAGCAAAAGAGGTAACATTATAAATAATATCATTCTTTTTGAGAGAATCCAAAACGGTCTTAAAAGTTGCGCCTTGTGGCAAGTAAAGGTAAACCGGTTTTTTCCCAAAGCAAAAATTAGGGCTGTTTGCGACTTGATAAGCATAAAATGAAAAACTAGAAATTAAAATAGCCAAAGAAACAAAGAGAACAAGCAAAATAGTGCGTTTGCGTGATGCTTTCGCTACTATTTTAGCGTGATTTTCTGAAAAATTTTCTAGTGAATTATTGTCTGAACTCATATATAATAATTGATTAAACTGATTAAAATTTGTGGGTGGAGAAAGATATATAGTAAATTTGGAAATAGGCGGATTTTTGTCGTATTTTGTACAAAAATAAGAACAAAATTGAGATTTCCAATAAAAAATAGTGTATTTGGTTATCCTGTTCATAAAGGCTAGAAGCCTTTTGATAGTCGTTACTTGGCAAGAGCCAAGCAACAGTAAAACATTTTTTTGTATTTACATCATACCTCACACTTCACACCTCAAAAAGATGCTTCTTTCAATTCACCCAAAAAATCCAGATGAGCGCAAAATTAAGCAAGTCATAGATTGTCTTAAAAATGGTGGCGTAATTATTTATCCAACTGATACAGTTTATGGTATTGGTTGTGATTTACACAACCAACGTGCCATAGAACGTATTTGCGCTATCAAAAATATCAAACCAAAAAAAGCTAATTTTGCTTTTATCTGTAATGATTTGAGCCATATTTCAGAATATGCACGAGGACTTAGCAATGCTACTTTTAAGCTGATGAAAAAGGCTTTGCCTGGTGCTTTTACTTTTATTTTGGAGGCGACAAATAAAGTACCAAAAATATTGGATAATAACAAAAAAACAGTGGGTATTCGTATTCCAGACCATAATATACCAAGAATTATTGTAGAAAAATTGGGTAATCCACTGATTACCACTTCTGTAGATGATGATGATTTGGTAGAATATATGACTGACCCAGAACTTATCCACGAAAAATTTGGACACCTCGTTGATATTGTGATAGATAGCGGAGTAGGAGGGCTTTCTCTTTCTACTATTGTTGATGCCACAACTGATGATTTTGAGATAATTAGGCAAGGCGCAGGCGTTTTGGAAGATTTTATCTAAGTCTTTAGTATCTTTACAAAATTTAAAATCCGCTTTGATAGCGGATTTTTTAGGATTAAAACATAAATTAAATAAATTACTTTAATAATCAAAGTAAAAAATATAATGTAAATATGGCATTTAAAAATGAAATTTGGCGCAAGCAAAAAAGTAGTCTAATGTATTGGCTATTTTTTTAAGAAAAATAAAGCTAAATGAACTTTTAATTATTTTGTGTGGTTTATGTTATATAATCAATATCGTAATATTGCAATATTATAATTAAATAATGGTAACATTAAAACCAATTAGTTTTCAGCATTTCAATCAAATAATTGATATTTATGCGCAAGGTATTGCCACAGGCATTGCCACCTTCCAAAATTCAGCAAACTCCGAATGGAGTGAATGGGACAAAAGTCATCTGCAAAATTGTCGTATTGGCGCATTTGAAGAAAATGTAATGTTAGGTTGGGCTGCTCTCACGCCTGTATCTAATAGATGTGTATATGAGGGTGTGGCGGAAGTAAGTATTTATATTGCATCATTATATTGTGGCAAAGGAATAGGAAAAATGATTTTATCAGAAATAATTATTGAAAGTGAAAAAAATGGTATTTGGACGCTGCAATCAGGAATTTTTTCTGAAAACATTAGTAGCATTCAATTACACGAAAAATGTGGTTTTCGTCAGGTAGGTTACAGAGAAAAAATAGGAAAAAAAGATGGTATTTGGAAAGATAATATCATTATGGAACGCAGAAGCAATATTATTGGGATTTAGTACAATTAACAAAAAATATTACACAGAAAAATAAATAAAATTTATGGGAGCAACTAAAACCTCACATTTTTCGGACAAGCAAAATAAACTTGCAACGCTTGCAAAAGCACTAGGACACCCTGCAAGAGTGGCTATTTTGGAATATTTACTCAAAAAAAATGCTTGTGTTTGCGGAGATATTGTAAAAGAATTACCACTTGCGCAGGCAACTGTGTCGCAACATCTCAAAGAACTAAAATCAGCAGGAATTATTAAAGGAGAAATTGAAGGAAATTCTGTTTGTTATTGTGTTGATTATGAAGTTTTACGAGGTTTTATTAGTGTTTTTACAGATTTTATAGAAGAAAAGAAACAAGAAAATAACTGCTGTTAATTATAAAAACTCTCGCTTGTCTAGCCAAGTGGGGATTATAAAAAGGCTTCTGGCTTTTACGCATTTTGCAAATTATCAAAACCAAATTTTAAACCAAAAAATTTTATGACAATTTCAGAAATCAACAAACAACTCCTTGCGGTAGAAACTGTGAGTTTTGAGTTAGAAAACGGTACTTTCGTACCAGAAAATTTTCACGTTACGGAAGTCGGGAAAATCACTAAACATTTTATTGATTGTGGCGGAGTGATGCGCACAGAAGAAGTAGCAAATTTCCAACTTTGGGACGCTAACGACTTTGAACACCGCTTAAAACCGCAAAAACTCATCAACATCATTGCACTTGCAACAAAAAAACTTCAAATTAATGAAAATCTACAAATTGAGGTAGAATTTCAGGCGGAAACCATTGGAAAATATGATTTAGGTTTTAATGGGGATAATTTTGTGCTTTTAGCAAAACAAACTAACTGTTTGGCACAAGATAAATGTGGCATTCCTGCGGAAAAAATTAAAACTAGCATTTCTAATGTTGCTTGTAAGCCAAATAGTGGCTGTTGCTAAACTAAAAAGAAGGTTTTTCAAATCTTAAAGATTTGAAAAACCTTCTTTTGGTATTTATTTCTAATTCCTAATTAAATATGACTTCAAAAACACTCAAAGCAAAAATAATAAAACATAAAAAACCAATCATTATTACAATTTCTGTAATAACGCTCAATGTATGTTTTGGGTTTGACTGGAAATTTACTATTATCAATTTTATCTGGTTACTTGTATAAATTTTGATTACCTTACATCAATATTTAACAAAAAACACTAAATACTATGAAAAAAATTCTCGTTCTTTGTACTGGAAACAGTTGCAGAAGCCAAATGTTGGAAGGATATTTGCGCTATTTTTTAGAAGAAAAATCTAAAGAATACTTAGAAAAAACGCCACCCCAAGTATTAGAACAAACTTTTGTGTATAGCGCAGGCATAGAAACACACGGCGTAAATCCTCGTGCTGTTGCGGTGATGCTGGAAGATGAAATTGATATTTCTGCACAGGTTTCTACCAATGTGGAGGAATATAAAAATGATGAATTTGATTTTGTAATTACGGTTTGTGATGATGCCAACCGTTTGTGTCCTGTTTTTCCTGCTAAAACCGCAAAATTACATCACCCTTTCCCAGACCCAGCACTCGCCACAGGAACAGAAGAAGAAATTTTATCAGAATTTCGTAAGGTAAGAAAGATGATAAAAATCTTTGCGGAAAAATTCGTCAATGAACTATAATTTATAAAAACACCTAAAAACAAAGCTACATTTTCATAAAAAATGTAGCTTTGTTTTTTTGTCTTATTTCTAGTTTCTCTACTTATTTCCAGGTGTAAGATTATTTGGTTTTTTAACAGCAATATGTTTTCTTAAATGCAAAATAAATTCTTCAAAATCTTTATCCTTATTTGCTAATTTTTGTGCCAAATAATCTCCTGTAAGCGGTTTTCTGTCTGCTTTTAGTTCTTCAAAAGTTTCATATCTCGTTAAAGTTGCCATATAATTCTAATGTTTTTTTGTTCCTTTTACAAAGATAATAAAATATTTTTAACAAAATGCAAAATAATTCTTGACTATTCAGTACAAAAGTATTATCTTTGCACAAACAAAAACGTTATTATTCAATTTATATAAAATTATGATAGGACGACCTAAAATATTTGACGAAAAAACTGCACTAGCAAGTGCAAATGAGCTTTTTTGGAAAAAAGGATATGAAGCAACTTCAACGGAAGAACTAATAAAAGTAATGAAAATTCAAAGAGGTAGTTTTTATCATTCATTTAAAAGCAAAAAAGAATTATTCATAAAAGCCGTAAATACCCATGAAACAAGCGTTTTGCAGGAGTTTAGAGATGAATTATTAAAAAGCGAAACACCAATGCAAGTTATCAGGGATATGTTTTTATCTATTGCAGATTGTACGCCAGAAAGACAAGCCAAAGGTTGCATTTTGGGAAATACCATTGCAGAACTTGCAGGAATTGATGATGAACTTGTGAAAAATGCAACCTATCATCTTAAAACATTAGAAGAAATTTTTTTTACGCAAATCCAAAAATCACAAGAAACAAAAGAACTAAAAACAACACAAAATCCTGCTTTACTTGCCAAATACTTGCTAAATCTTTGGAATGGGCTGAATATTACAAGGAGAATTTATACAAAAAAAGAAGATTTATTGCCACTCATAATAATACAACTAGAAATTATTAAGTAAAATAGCAAAAATAATTTCTATTTTTTTAACTATTTTTTGACTGATTAGTACAAAATATATTATATAAAAACAAATTTTTAATTAATAATAAACCAATGAAAAAACATATTTTCTTCCTTTTTGCAATAGCATTGACGGCTATTTTTGCAAACAATGCTAATGCTCAAACAGAATTACGCACAAAACACTACAATATTGACAATAAAATTGCCGCACAAGGATATGATGTAGTTGCGTATTTTACTCAAAATAAGGCAGTTAA
>JAYVHJ010000010.1:0-12129 GCA_043771315.1 Raineyaceae bacterium | reverse complement strand
TGTATGGCTATTATTTTTTTTGCAGGGTTTTCACAAATTTATCTTAGTTCAAAAATATATTATCCTAAAATACATAAATTTTTGGATATTATGAAGTGGTTGATAACAGCTAGTTTTATTTTGATAGTTATAACAGATTGGAACTACTCTTTATTTTATCTTAATAGATATACTTTAATTCTCAATAATTTAAACATTGCAAGCGTATGTGTAGCACTTATTTTGTTGAGTATTTTTGCATGGCGTTCTGACAATTTTAGCATTAAATATGTAGCCAGGTATTATGTTGTGGCAAATAGTATTTTGCTTATTGCCGTAATATTTTATATGGGTGGAAGTGCTGTTTTTCAGTTATATTCAGAAACTTTTTTGAGTAGATATGCTATTCAGATAGGTATGACTATTCAAATGATAACTTTTTCTATTGCGCTTGCGGCACGTATAAATCTTCTAAAAGCAGAAATTTCAGCCAAAGAAATTACCCACGAAAGATTAGAAAGAGAGATTACCATACAAAAAAACATAGAACTAGAAGAAAAGGTACAAGAACGCACCAAAGCCTTGCAACAAAGCAACGAAGAAATACGCACCCAATCAGAAGAAATAGAAAAACAAGCACGTCTTTTAGATGACCAAAAAAACCGCCAACTTATCAATAAAACTTTACAAGTCTTACAAAAAAACGAACTTTTGCCAGAAGTTAGTAAGTTTTTGGAAAGTATTAATGGAGAATTAAGTGGAGATATTAAGAAAGAAAGCAAAGAATGGCAGAAAAAACTAACGCAATCTTTGCAGACAGATACACATTGGGAAGAGATGAAGGCACATTTTGAGGAAGTTCATCCTAATCTTTTTGCAACACTTTATAGCAAATGTGCTGATTTATCTTCAAATGATTTGCGTCATTGTGCCTACCAAAAAATGGGATTAAACAAAAAAGAAATTGCACAACTTCTTTCCGTTGAACCTGAAAGCGTAAGAAAACATCAATACCGCATCAAAAAAAGACTACAATTAGAAGAAGATGTATCTTTTGCAGATTTTATCACCAGCATACATTGATTTAAGTTGTGGAGCAATTACCATTTGTTATTTTAGGAGAATATAATTATATTTGTCCTTTATTAATTACATATATTATCTCAATTATCAAAATAATCCTAACAATGAAAAAACTAACCCAAATCCTCACCTTTGCCTTTGTTTTAGGTATAAGTTTGTACGCTTGCGACACAAAAAAAGACCCTGCACCTGCGGTAGTTACACCAACAGGTTTTACGGCTGCACAAATAGCTGGTACGTGGAAACTTACGGCTGGCTCGTCTTCTGTGGCAGGTGGAGCTATTGTTATTCCGAATATTTTTGATCAAACAGCAGCCAACTTGGCTACTACTAATGCTGATGGCAGGGCGGCATTTTGCACCAAAAACTCTGTGCTTACACTTAATGCTAGTGGTACTTTTACAGAAGATTTTGTAGCAGCAACTTACGTATTTGTAGGACAACCAGACCAAACTTGTGCTACCTCATCAGTGGGAGGAACTTTTACAATACCCGCCTCTTCTAGCGTGGCTACCTTTACTTATACAAGTGGCACACCAGTACCTCCAGCACGTAGTTTTACCGTAAAATCAGTTACAAGCACGAATATGACTGTGGAAATATCTTCTAATGCAGGCGGTGTAGCATCTGTTACGACAGGAACTTACACAAAACAATAAAAGTATTTGTGCAAAAAATATCTGTATAGTTGATAAACAAAAATCCCTTTTGAATGATACTCAAAAGGGATTTTGTTTTTAACTAATTTCTTTTAATTAAATTCTTTTCAAAATACGCATAAAATCATCTTTGTAGGTGATACCAATAGCTAAATTTTTGCCATTGATAACCACAGAATTATCTTCTAACATATCTATTTTATCCATATTGACCATATAAGAGCGGTGAATACGAATAAAACGGTGGTTGTCTGCTCTCAAACGCTCTTCAAATGCTTTCAGGGTAGAATAAACAATGTATTGGCGTTTATCTTCTGTATGAATGATGATATAATCAGACATTGCTTCAACATACATTATTGTATTAAAAGTAAGCCTAATAAGTTTATTTTCAACTTTTACGTAGATTTCTTGCTCCGTAATTTGTTGTTGTGTTGGTGGTATTTTTGCGGTAGAAAGGTTGTGTTTTGCTTTGTCTATTGCATGCAAAAAACGAGAATAATCAGGCGGTTTTACCAGATAATCCGTTACGTCAAGTTGGTAGGCTTCCAGCGCAAAATCTCTATTAGAGGTAATCATAATAGTCTGTGGCTTAGTATGCAGGGCTTTTAGTAGTTCAAAACCGCTCATTTGAGGCATTTCAATATCCAAAAGTAAAATATCAACATTGTTATCTTGGAGATAATCAAAAGCCAAAAGTGGATCAATAAATGTCTGTTCTAAATGCAAAAACTCTGTTTTTTCAATGAATTTTTTGAGCATCAACACTATTACCTCGCTATCATCAACGACCACACAAGAAAAAGTATTTTGTATCATTTGAATAATTGTGAATTTTAAATTATGAATTTTAAATTAGAATACAAATAGCATCAATCATTGTATTTTCATACTTTCGTGCTTTAAACTTCGTACTCAACTTAATTCTAAGGGTGAAATTTTCTTCTTTTTCCTAAATAATTTATTTCCCTTATTGTTTTTCTGTGTTGTGTCTAACGGTTCAAATTCCTCTAATTCACGTGGTTTTGGGAGAATTTCATGTCCAAAAGTTTTCTTTTTAATAATAAATTTCATAGTATCAACAACTTGTTGATAGATGCTATCCATTTGCAAACTGCGCACATAATATTCATAACTTTTGTCAAAATCAAGGGAATCAATTTTATTTTTGAGAAAAATTTTCTTCTGAAATTCATTAAAAATGGCTCTAGCAGTATCTTGATTATTGATTTTGAGAAATTGTACTTGTGCTTCTGCCAAATGGATTTCAGTAAGCAAAATCTTCATTTTGTTATGATTAACAAGATTTTGCGGTTTTTGTGCAAAAGTCGTAATTTTTGGTTCGTTGTCGCAAGACAGCAAACCAAAAATAAAAAGCAATAAAAAACTATTTTTCAAAACAACACGAAACTCTTTAATTATCAGTATATTTTTTTGTATTAAATTCATAATTATTTTATCTCATTAAAAAAAACTAGCATATTATCCACCTCACTATCCCAGTATTTATAGTCGTGGGCATTATTTGTAGGCATATTTAATTTTATTTTGAGGTCTGGGTGATTTTTTTTGATAGCATCATAAAGTAGTTTAGATTGCGCTGGAGGTACAATAACATCTTTTTTACCGTGTCCAATATAAATAGGCGTTTTCCATTCTGCAATGCGTGAAAGCACATTATCTGTATCTTTCCATCTTTTGGCTTGTGTAGCAAAACTCCCATAAAACCCTGCCATAACCCTATCTGTAGGCATTTGTGTTTGGTCGTAGTCGCCAGAAAGTGCGCCACAAGCCGTAAAAAGTTCAGGTTTATCTAGCGCAATAAGTGCCACACCACGTCCACCAGTAGAAAGCCCAATAATATAATTCTTTTCACTAGAAACATTCTTAGCAAGCATTATGCCATATTTCCCTTGTAATTCTTTAAAAACCGTATCAGTAAGCCAACCACGCTTAGGAAAAACACGCCATTCTTTGAGAGTTTCTTTAAAATATTTGCTAGAATAAACAGATTTGCCCATTTCAGGCATAATGAGGCGGTAACCTGCGGCAAGGGCTTTTTCACAAAGTTTAGATTTTTTGCACCAATCATCTTTTGGAAATGCCCAACCTTGCAGAATAAGGATATTTCCCTTAATTTCGCTACTAGGAATATGCATAGGAACTTTTATATCTACTTCAAATTTGCCTATTTTGAGCGTTTGGAAGGCTTTTAGGGAGTCAAACATTACTTTTTTTGTGGAAGAAACTGAAACATTTTTAACAACCTCTTGAGTATCTTTTTGGGTGATTTTCTGTATGTTATTTTCTTTTTCTTGATTTTGACAAGAAGAAAACACCATCCAACTTATTATCAATAATGTAAAATTAAGTGTTTTCATTTTTTTGTTATAAAATCTTAAACATATTTCAACTCACAAACATACAAAAAATATACTTTAATACAAGAAAATATCTTGGTATTATTCTAAAATTACGCAAAAACTTTCGTTCCTTCTGTACAGTTTTTACACATTTCTATTTCAGAGCGAGATTTGAGCAATAAATTTCTGAAATTTTGGTATTCTGAGGAGTTCCAAAGGTCAGAAAAAGTTTGTTTTTTCATATCTCCAAGCCTATAATGTGCATCTTTGTCAAAACAACAAGGCACAACCAAACCGTCCCACGTAATCACGCAAGAATGCCACATTTTCCAACATTCGCTAGAAAGTGTGTTTTTGATAGAATAAGTAGGTTTTTGATTATTTTCTTCTTCCTTTTTATAACGAGAGTATTTTTCTATGGTAGGAATAAGGTCGTTTCCGTTCTCATAGTCATATATTTGGGCGGTTTTTAGACGCACTTCATCAACACCAATTTCTTCTGCTAATTTGTAAACATCAGCTATTTGATGCTCATTTGGGCGCACCACCAAAAACTGGAAAATAATGTGTGGAGTGTTAGATTTGAGATTTTTCTTAGCTGCAATAATATTTTTTGTACCTTCAATGACTTTGCTTAGTTTTCCGCCAATTCTATATTGCTGATAAGTTTCCTGTGTTGTACCATCAATAGAAATAATCAGCCTAGAAAGCCCAGAAAGAACTGTTTTATTAGCATTTTCAGGGGTTAGATAATGGGCATTTGTGGAGGTAGCAGTATAAATTTTTTTAGTATTAGCATACTGAACCATTTCCAAGAATTTTGGGTGCAAATAAGGTTCTCCTTGAAAATAAAAAGTAAGATAAAGCAATGTAGGAGCTAATTCGTCAATGGTTTTTCTGAAAATATCTTCTTGCAACATTCCTATTGGGCGTGTAAAACTTCTAAGTCCGCTGGGGCATTCTGGGCAACGCAAATTGCAGGAGGTTGTAGGTTCAAACGCAATACTAATAGGCAAACCACTATGAAAAGATTGATGTTTGAATTTTGAAAAATAATAGCTTATAAGCACTTTAAAGGCATTTGTGATGCGTTTTAAAGTGAGTTTTTTTAGTAAATTAAGGTTATCTTTCCAGTAAATTGGCATAAGGGTTTATAAATTATTTCCTCGTTTGGTGTTTCTCTCCCAACGTAACATTCAGTATAAATCTTAACAGAACCTTATTTTGTCAATAATTCAGAAAGAATTTTTTTTGTATTTTTCTGTTCTTTTTCTAAATTTTGCACTTTTTTGAGTATTTGAAATAAAATATTTTCTTCTTGTAATGTAGTTTCTAGCTTCTTTTTTAACGTAAGTGCATAAGATTCATACCTATTTTCATCAAAAAATGCCTTATTAGTAGGCAAATAAGCACTAGGAATATTTGTCAACGAACTTACATAAATACCAACTTTGTTTAGATTGTCATCTAAATCAAGCAATGTAAGTGCATTATTTTTTTGAATGAGGTCAAGTTCTCCACAAGATTTATTAAAAAAACTAAGTACCTCTGCATCAGTATTTTTAAAAATTAACCAACGGTTTACTTGGTCATCATTATCAACCCAACGGTAAAAATAATGCTCTTTTGGTTGATTTGGGTCTTGAAAATGAGATAAAAGCGGACTATCATAGTAGAGTAAATCCCCCATTTTCTTTGGATTAAAATCTAATCCTTTTACTGATATATGTTCAAATTTTTCCATATTTATTTTATAAAGCAAGCCACAACTTGAAATTTTTCCTCGTAATCAATAGTTGTAGCAGGGTGATGATTAAAATGCCCATTATTGTCTATTTTACTATTAACGCCATCTTGTTCTGAAATTTCCGCTGATGCAATATTTTTGCCAAACATTTCAAAAGTTTTTTCTTTGTATCTTTCTAAGAAAAACACAAAGCCATTTTCAGCAGTTTCCACACTCACATACATAGAATATGCCATATCTTCACACATTTTTGTACCTTGCTTTTCTATGTCTGAAATATCGTTGTATCTTTTAGGTGGGTTTGAAGGATTTGGGTATCTTTTCATAAACTTTTCATATTGGGTCTGAAAGTTTTGTACGTTTCCTTCATCAAATATCCACCTATAAGCAGCAATTTTAAATGATTTGTAGTCTTTTGGCGGACATTCAACCTGTAATTTATTATGATGTTCTAGGTATTTAAAAATCATTTTTGGTGCTGTTTATTTTTCACAAATATACAAATTACTTGCTCAAAACAAGAAGTTTCTTTTGAAATATTCATTTTTAATGCTACTTTTGCACGCAATTTTATTGCTTTTGTATTCATTCCTAATTCAAAATTCCTAATTCCTAAATACTTAATGTGGTCTAAAATAGCGGATTTTATCCTGCGTTTTCGTTTGATTTTGATAATAATAGTAGGATTGCTTACTGCTATGATGTTGTTTTTTGCTGATTGGAAACGTGCTTATGATTATGCTGCACTTGTGCCACAATCTGACCCAGAAATGCAGTTTTTGCAATCTTTCCGCAAAAAATACGGAGAAGATGGCAATATTTTAGCCATTGGTATCAAAGATGACAAAATATATCAATTATCTGGTTTTCAAGCATTTAAAAGTCTTTCTGACGAAATAATGACCATAAAAGGCGTGGTACAAACCCTTTCTTTGCCTCGTCTGCAATATCTCCAAAAAGATACAACTTTACAACAATTCAAATTCAAACCTATTTTCTCCCAATTCCCTGAAAATCAACAAGAACTAGATAAAAAAATAGCTTTCATCAAAACCCTAAAATTTTATGATGGGCAAATAATCAACGACAAAACAGGCGCAACAGTGCTTTTGGTGTCTATTGATAACAAAATCCTCAATACTGCTGACCGTGAGCGTATGATGAGCGAAATAATAGCAAAAGGCAAACTATTTACAGAAAAAACAGGCATTACGCTTAGGTATGCAGGTCTTCCTTTTGTACGTTCTACAATGGCAAACCAAGTAGCAGACGAGTTTAAACTGTTTTTGGGGCTTTCTTTGCTGATGACAGGGCTTGTGCTTTTTGTGTTTTTTCGTTCTTTTTCAAGCGTATTTTTCCCTGTACTAATTATTGGCATTATTGTTATTTGGACTTTGGGCATTTTGGGAATGTTTGGCTACAAAATAACGCTTTTGGTGGCACTTCTACCACCTATTTTGGTGGTGATTGGTATTCCTAATTGTGTTTATATGATTACCAAATACCACCAAGAATTTAGGAAAAACCCTAACAAAATGCAGGCGTTGCATACTGTTATCAAAAATATTGGTGTGGTGAGCCTAATGACCAATGCCACAACAGCGGCAGGTTTCGTTACGCTTGCATACGGGGATATTGTGATGATGCGTGAGTTTGGTATTGTGGCAGGTATTTGTATTGCTATTACGTATGTTTTGTGCCTCATTCTTATTCCTGCTATATTTTCCTATCTGCCTGCACCAGAAGAAAAACATCTTAAACATTTGGATTCTACACTAATGATAAATGTAGTGGAGAAAATCAAAAACATAGTAGAACATCATAGAAAGTGGGTTTATGGGGTTTCTCTGCTCATTGTGGTTATTTCTGCGGTGGGAATGATGAAGATACAAACTATTTCGTTTATGGTGGACGAAATCCCTAAAGAAAGCCAAATGCGCAAAGATTTAGCCTTTTTTGAGGAGAATTTTCGTGGCGTGATGCCACTTGAAATTGTCGTGAATACAGGAAAAAATAAAGGTACTCGCAAGATGCAAAATCTTGTTCTAATCAATGAATTTCAGCAAAGTTTGGATAGTATGGGCATTTCGTCCCCTGCGCTTTCTATGGTTACGTTCCTCAAAGCGGCAAGACAAGCGTATTATAATGATGATGTGGCGTTTTATGATTTGCCCGACAGCCGTGATATGCCGTTCATTTTCAAGTATTTGAAAGGTGAGCAAGACAAATCTTCAATGATAAAGTCGTTTGTAGATACCACAGGGCAAGAAATGCGTATTTCTCTGAAAATTGCTGACATTGGTTCTATCAAAATGGATTCTATCATTAAACAAGTTATTCAGCCAAAAATCAATAGAATTTTTAAAAATAATAAAGATATTTCTGTCAAAATAACAGGTACGACACCGCTTTTTGTAAAAGGAAATAAATATTTAATAGATAATCTTAAAAGTACAATAGTGCTTGCTATTGCGCTGGTGGCACTTTTAATGTCTATTTTGTTTCGTTCTTTTCGTATGATTTTGATTACAATTATCTCAAATTGTATTCCTATGCTGATTACGGCTGGGATTATGGGATATTTTGGCGTACCTTTGAAACCAAGTACAGCACTTATTTTTAGTATTGTCTTTGGAATAGCGGTTGATGATGCCATTCATTATCTCGCAAAATACCGTCAAGAGCTTCCTAATCAAGATTTTGATGTAAGAAAAACTGTTTTAGCCACCATTTTGGATATGGGACAAGGTATGATTTATACCTCACTTGTTTTATTTTTTGGTTTTGTGATTTTCGTAGGGTCAGATTTTGGGGGAACGGTGGCATTGGGTCTTCTCACTTCTACTACGCTTATTTTGGCTATGATAACTAATTTGGTGCTTTTGCCAGCACTTTTGTATGATTTTGATAAGCAAGAAAAGTAGCCCCTAAATCCCCAAAGGGGACTTTAATACATTTTATCAGAAAAAATTGTATTTTTGTTTTCTATGTGTCTATGTGGTGTAAAAAAATATCAATTAAAAATTTAACATCAATAAAAAATGAAAAAAACTATTTTAGAATTGGAGCAAATAGCCTCACAAGTGCGTAGGGATATTGTGCGAATGGTACATAGTTGTCAGTCTGGGCATCCTGGTGGCTCACTTGGTTGCGCTGATTACTTTGTAGCATTGTATTTTGACATTATGGAGAGAAAAGAGGGTTTTAGTATGGCTGGCGCAAATGAAGATTTATTTTTCCTTTCAAACGGTCATATTTCACCTGTTTTTTATAGTGTATTGGCACGTTCAGGCTATTTTGATGTGAAAGAATTGGCTACTTTCCGCAAACTCAACTCACGTCTGCAAGGTCACCCCACCACACACGAGGGCTTAGAAGGCATCAGAATTGCCTCTGGCTCACTTGGGCAAGGGCTTTCTGTGGCTATTGGGGCAGCACAAGCTAAAAAACTCAATAATGATGAGAGTTTAGTGTATGTTTTGATGGGTGATGGAGAGCAACAAGAAGGGCAAATTTGGGAAGCCGCAATGTATGCAGCACATAATAAAGTAGATAATCTAATTGCTACTATTGATTATAATGGTCAGCAAATTGATGGACCTGTGGATAAAATTCTTTCGTTGCTTAATCTCAAAGCAAAATGGGAGGCTTTTGGCTGGAACGTCATTACAGCTAATGGCAATGATATGAATGAAATCACTGAAACACTAAAAAAAGCACGTTATACAAGTAAACAAGGCTATCCAACGTGTATTTTGATGAAAACAGAAATGGGTGCAGGCGTTGATTTTATGATGCACTCGCACAAATGGCACGGCACAGCACCCAACAATGAACAACTTGCACAAGCATTGGCACAACTCCCAGAAACACTTGGAGATTATTAAATGCAGTCAATTACGAATTACGAATTATCAATTACGGTTTACTTTCGTAATTGATAATTCGTAATTGATAATTCGTAATTGATTTAAACTCTTACGTGAATGTTTTTCTCTTTGAGGTAATTTTTCAAAGTTGGTATTTCCACTTCTTTGAAATGGAAAATACTTGCTGCAAGTGCTGCTTCAACACAACCAAGCATAAAAACATCATAAAAATCTTTCATATTCCCTGCACCGCCAGAGGCAATAACAGGAATATTAACAGATTTTGAAATTTTGGCAAGCAATTTATTATCAAAACCTGATTTTGTGCCATCTTTGTCCATAGAAGTTAGCAAAATCTCGCCTGCACCTCTATTTGCCACTTCTTGCGCCCAAATAGGAGTACGAATATCTGTAGGGGTGCGTCCACCGTGTGTATGTACAAAGTCCTCAAAACCAATATGTTTGGTATCAATAGCCACCACAACACACTGACTACCAAACTCTTTAGAAAGTTCGTTGATTAAGTTTGGATTTTTTACAGCCGCAGAATTGATAGAAATTTTGTCTGCACCTGCTTTCAAAAGTGCACTTACATCTTCTTTGCTAGAAATACCACCACCAACAGTAAAAGGAATATTGATGTGTTTGGCTATATTTTTGACAAGTTCCAATAAGGTTTTGCGGTTTTCTACTGTAGCAGTAATATCTAAAAAAACAAGCTCATCTGCGCCCTGCTGGGCATAAAGTATGGCAAGTTCAACAGGATTTCCTGCATCAATAAGATTTTCAAAGTTGATACCTTTGACAGTTTTGCCATCTTTGATGTCAAGACAAGGAATAATACGTTTTGTAAGCAATGTTGTGAGTTGTGAGTTGTGAGTTGTGAGTTGTGAGTTTATTGCTCACCACTCGCAAAAAATAACCCTGAAAGGGTTGAACAATCATAACCCCACGTAGAACGTGGGGAACGTAGAACTATAATCTTGTTAATCAACAGGATAAGGCACAAAAATAAAACTTGTATCAGTAATATCTACGACAAAAAGACAACAAAACTCATTATAATCTCTATAAATATTTTTAAAATTGTCCATATTTTCAATAGTAATTAGTTCTCTTTGTACAAATTCATCTAAAAAAGATACATTGTAATTCCAGTCTAATTGGAATAATTCTTTTGGAATAAGTTCTTGTCCGAGTGCCATTTTTTCCTTACAAATAGGAAAAATAGGATAATCAGAAAAGCCTTGCATTACTATTTGGTAGGCTGCTTCTTTGATTGTGTCAGCTATTTTGACAAAATCTTTGGTAATTGTACCCAAATATTTGCCATCTAAATTATTTTGATACTCGTTTTGGTTGTCGTTTTCAAACATTATTAAATAATTATAAATGCTAAGTTGTGAGTTGTAAATTTAATACAAAATGTTCATTATTAAGGCATTAAGATTTTTTAAAAAACCGTAATTCGTAATTTTTAATTCGTAATTTCTTTAAATGTTTCATCTTCAAAGTATGCTTTGTAATCTTCTTCCGTTTTTGCAGAATATTTGTAATTGGGGTTGATATCAATGGCTTCTTTTAAGAACATAAAAGCATTTTCTTTGTCTTTGAGAAGTGCAAAAACACAAGATTTCCAAAATAAATCATAGGCATTACGCATTTCTAAAAGCCGCTCATCATAGTATTTAAGGGCATTTTCCAAGGGAATAAGTGCTTTTTCTTCTTGATTAGTATCCAGCAAACACGCTGCCAAATTATGCCAATTTTCTGCGTGGTCTGGTATCAGTTTTGTTGCTTTTCTTAGGTGTGGAATAGCTTTTTTTGGTTGTTTGCTTTGATGTTTTAAATTGCAACCTTTCTCGTAGTAATTATGACCAAAAAAGTCAGGCATCATTTTCTCCAAACGCTTTATTTCTGACGGTTTTAGAGGCGTTCCTGCATACGTGATACTTTCCAAATTGCGTAAATTTTCAAAGTTTTTGGGAAGTTCTGTAAATTTATTTCTACAAATATTTAGCTCACGCAAATTGACAAAATGCGTAACTTCTTCTGGCAATTCTTCTAGTCTAAAATCATTCAAATCTAGTCTAAAATCATTTAACATCTCTTTCAAAATATCATTTATTGGCGCAACTTGTTTATCTATACAAAAGAAACCGCCTTTTCTTGTCATTTTGAGTGTAGCCATTGCTAAAGTTGTTTTATCCACCCACTCATAATTACTTATCTTAAAAAGTTTTTCAGAAATATTTATTTCAGAAATATAAAGAATATTCTTTGGAGAATAAGAAAGCCATTTTTGCGCTACTTTTGGAGGTAAATGGTTGTCAATTATTTGGCTTGCCCACTGCTTTATTTCTTCTGATTCGTGCCACAAAAAGCTCACAAGTACATACGTAGCAAGGCTTTTGTGCAAGCCACCGCCC
>JAYVHJ010000009.1:0-10552 GCA_043771315.1 Raineyaceae bacterium | reverse complement strand
TTCTCACTCATTGGCTAAATAATGTAAAAAGATAAGATATTTAATTTTGTTTTAGGCGGAAATATAACGAATATTTTAGCATTATAGTATTTTTATTTTATTTATATGAAAGTAAATGGTAATTTATGTTTCCATTATAGAAACTGGCTATAATATTACCTAATAAACATAACATAAATTTAACGTAGAAATAACACAATTCATAACAGTATTTATTTATTTGATGCGAAAACACCTTAATTAAGTGCAATTTTATCTATGTAAAATAATATATTTCCAAAAAAACACCTTTTTTAATAAAAAAAACAGTGAAAATATTTTTTTGCATATAAATTTCTCCCTACTTTCGGTAAATCAAAAATCAATTTACGACTTAAAAAATATGCAAGATATTGAAATAAAAAGCGTTTTCGCTCCTGAATATGCTGATATTCTTACTCCTGATGCGCTTGCTTTCGTGCAGGCGTTGCAAAAGCAATTTAATGCTAAAAGACTAGCATTATTGGAAAAAAGAAAGGAAATTCAGCAGGAAATAGACAACGGAAAACTACCACATTTTTTGCCAGAAACGCAAAGTATTCGTGAGAGTAGTTGGCAAGTTGGCACTATTCCTGTGGATTTGCAAGATAGACGAGTGGAAATAACTGGTCCTGTGGAGCGCAAAATGATTATAAACGCCTTAAATTCTGGTGCAAAAGTCTTTATGGCAGATTTTGAAGACAGTAATTCTCCTAGTTGGGCAAACAACATTGAAGGGCAAATCAACCTCAAAGAAGCCATTAGAAAGACTATTTCGTTCACTAACGAAAACGGAAAAGCCTATAAACTCAATGAAAAAGTAGCCACACTAATGGTAAGACCAAGAGGTTGGCATTTGGAAGAGAAAAATGTTATCGTCAATGGTGAAAATATGAGTGCAAGTTTGTTTGATTTTGGCTTGTATTTCTTTCATAACATAGCTTATTTGTCTGAAAATGGCAGCGGAACGTATTTTTATCTTCCAAAATTAGAGAGTTATTTGGAAGCTCGTTTGTGGAATGAAGTGTTTGTTTTTGCACAAGATTACTTAAATATTCCGCAAGGAAGCATCAAAGCAACAGTTTTGGTAGAAACCATTTTAGCAAGTTTCCAACTTCACGAAATCTTATTTGAATTGCGCCACCACAGCGCAGGACTGAATTGTGGAAGATGGGATTATATCTTTTCTTTCATCAAAAAATTCAAAAATATAAAAGGCTACGTTTTCCCAGAAAGAGGTCAAATTACTATGACTGTGCCATTTATTCGTGCTTACACGCAACTCGTGATACAGACCTGTCACAAACGCAAAGTTCACGCTATTGGCGGAATGGCTGCACAAATTCCTATCAAAAACAACGAAATTGAAAATCAAAAAGCCTTAGACAAAGTTGCTGCCGACAAACTTCGTGAGGTAACAGACGGACACGACGGTACTTGGGTAGCTCACCCTGCGCTTGTGGACGTAGCTATGAAGATTTTTAATGAGAAAATGCCCACACCCAACCAAATTGAAACCAAAACAAGAGAAGATTTTTCTTGCACTGAACAAATGCTTTTGGAGCTTCCGCAAGGCACTATTACAGAAGAAGGCTTACGAATGAATATCAATGTTGGTATTTTGTATCTTGAAAGTTGGCTAAATGGCGTTGGAGCTGCTGCACTTTACAACCTTATGGAAGATGCCGCTACAGCAGAAATTTCTAGAACGCAAATTTGGCAATGGATTAAAACAAAATCAGTATTGAATGATGGTAGAATAATCAATAAGGAACTTTACGAGGATTTTAGAGAAGGTGAAATAGCAAAAATAAAACTACTTTTTGGGGAAGAAAAATACCAAAATGGTAAGTTTGAAATAGCTATTAAAATGTTTAATGACCTTGTTTTGCAGGAAAAATTTGAAGAGTTTTTGACTTTGCCAGCGTATCAATTTATTCAATAGAAATAAAAACAAGATAATATCTCAAACGAACAAGCTAATAACTTCAACGAACAAGATAATAAATCCAACAAAATCAATAAAAGTGTAATCATTTAAACAAATTTCAAACTTAAATCACAAAAAAATGACACAATTATCAAAAGCAGATCAATTAAAAGCAGATTGGGCAAATAATGCTCGTTGGACAGGCGTTTTCCGTCCTTATACAGCAGAAGAAGTATTAAAACTTCGTAGTAAAGTAGAAATTGAATACAGTATTGCAAAAATGGGTGCAGAAAAACTCTGGAAACGCCTAAAAAGTCAGTCGTATGTAGCCGCACTTGGCGCAATGACAGGCAATCAAGCCATACAAGAAGTAGCAGCAGGTTTGGAAGCTATTTATTTAAGCGGTTGGCAAGTGGCGGCTGATGCAAATGTCAGCGGTCAGATGTACCCAGACCAGTCTTTATATCCTGCAAACTCTGTTCCAGAGGTTGTAAAGAAGATAAATAATGCTTTATTGCGTTGCGAACAGATAGATAGTGTTTCAGGAGATAATACAAAAGATTGGATGCAACCTATTGTGGCTGATGCTGAAGCAGGTTTTGGCGGTAATTTAAATGCTTTTGAGTTGATGAAATGGATGATTGAGGCAGGTGCAGCAGGCGTACATTATGAAGACCAACTTTCAAGCGCAAAAAAATGCGGACACTTGGGCGGAAAAGTACTTGTACCAACGCAAGAGGCAATAAATAAACTAATTGCGGCACGTCTGGCAGCTGATGTATGTAATGTTCCCACGCTTATTGTGGCACGTACAGATGCAGAAGCAGCAAACCTTATTACAAGTGATATAGACCCAAGAGATGCTGATTTTATTACAGGAGAAAGAACGGCGGAAGGGTTTTATTATGTAAAAAATGGCTTAGAACAATGTATTTCTAGAGGACTTTCGTATGCGCCTTATTGTGATTTGCTTTGGATGGAAACTTCAAAACCTGATTTGGAAATAGCTAAACAGTTTGCAGAGGCTATTCACGCACAATTCCCTGATAAGATGTTGGCTTATAATTGCTCTCCTTCCTTTAATTGGGCAAAATATTTGAGCGTACAAGAAATGCAGACGTTTAGAGAAGACCTTGCAGCACTAGGCTACAAATTTCAGTTTATTACGTTGGCTGGTTTCCACGCATTGAATACCTCTATGTTTGAGTTGAGTAAAGCCTACAAAGCTAAAGGAATGGCTGGTTTTTCAGAACTTCAAGAACGTGAATTTGCTTTACAAGAAGACGGTTTTAGGGCAATCAAACACCAAACATTTGTAGGAACAGGCTATTTTGATGCGGTTCAAAGCACTATTCAGACAAATTCTTCAACTGTCGCAATGAAAGAAAGCACAGAAACAGCACAATTTCACTAGGATTTAAAGAAAATTACGTATTATTTTTAAAATTGATTAAATTATGCCTATATCATAAGTCAGGCTAATTTAATCAATTTTGATTTTAAAAACTTAGATGTACATCAAAATCATTCAATATAGCATCTAATTGTTTTAAAAAGCGGTTTTTCATATATTTTTCTTGGCGTATTGCAAGGCTGTCTTCTTTTTCTCCCATTTGTGTATATCTTTTGATTTGTCTATTACAAATCTCTATTTGTTCCAAAAGTTGCAAAATAGCTACTTGATTTGGTTTTCTTTCTAAAGTTTCCATATTTTAGTGATGTAAAATTTTTATAAATCCTTTTTTAAAGATATTTTCCATTTCGTCTGCTGTTGTTTTTGAATAGCGTGTTTCCCACACGTTTTTGTCCTTTATGTAATCTGGGAACTTTTCGTGTTCCTGAGGATAAGTTTTGACTAAATAGCTATCCAAACCTTCATTTTCTAATGAAAAAGTCCAATATTTATCTAAAAAACGCTCTTCTTGTTCATATATTTTATAATCAAAAAAAGTAACAAAATCCATATCTTTTGGGAATTCTTTTTGGCTGATAAAACTACCATTGATAAATTGCGTAAACTCTTGGGTAACTTTACTTTTAAAACTATCTAACCAACGCAAATAATGGATAAATAGTTGCTCACGGTGTTTATTAAACACAAAAACATCTTGTAAGGTTGCTAAATCTATTTCTATTGCTTGGTAAGGAAATAAATAGCCATTATTATCAAATTTTAACATTAAGGAATGGAAATTAAATAGCTTGATAATCAAAGTTTTAAATTCGTACTTCTAACCTCGTACTTCGTACCTATTCTCTAATTATTCCAGCGCATTCAAAGAAATTATTTCTTTTACCCACGAAAGAGAGCGCATATAAGCCAGCGTAAGCGCACGTACACTAGAATCCATTTCATAGAATTGACAAGCAAGCGCATTTTTGCCTAATCTAGACACATTCATTGTGGCAATATTGCAGTCATCATTAGACAAAACGCTACTAATAAACGCCACACTCCCTTTTACGTCATCAGCCAAGATAATCAAAGTATTCAAAGATGTACTAAAATCTGCCCTGAAACCATTATAAGAGGCAATATTGACAAGTCCACCGCCTTTGCTTTCTCCCACAAGTTCAATTTCTCTATTTTCTGATTTGACAATGATTTTTACTGTGTTTGGGTGCATTGTAGAAGCATTCCCTGCTGATTTGAAAGTGTATTTTAAACCAACTTTTTCTGCTTCATCAAAAGAAGTTTTGATACGTACATCATCAGTGGCATAATCCAAAAGCCCTGCAATAACTGCCCTGTCGCTGCCGTGACCTTCATACGTTTGGGCAAAAGAATTATAAAAAATAATTGTTGCTTCTGTGGGCATTTCACCCAAAATATGCCTTGCAGTACGTCCTATGCGTACTACGCCTGCCGTATGTGAACTTGAAGGACCTATCATAATAGGACCTATCATATCAAAAATACTACTTCTTTCGCTCATTTTGGATTAAATTTTATTGATTATTTTCCACTAAAAAATCATTTATTCCTTACAAAAATACAAAAAAATAGCACAAAAACTAAAAAATCTTTCTTTTATGATTATATAATACTATATTTGCAGACTTTTTTGTGAAGATTTTAAAACAAATATTTTAGGCAAATTTTCACAAATTCAAATATAATTACCAATTTAATCTTATCTTAATTTTCTATGGATGCACAAATCCTAATGTATTTAGTACCGCTTATAGGCGTGCTAGGACTGGTTTTTACCTTCGTCAAATCCTCGTGGGTGACCAAACAAGATGCTGGAAATGAGCGTATGCGCTACATTTCAGACAATATTGCCAAAGGCGCAATGGCTTTTTTGAAAGCAGAATACAAAGTAATGGCGTATTTTGCTATTATTGCCTCTATGTTTCTGTTCTTTTTGAGCTACAACAATGAAAAATCTCACCCAATCATTGTGGGCGCATTTTTACTTGGTGCTTTCCTTTCTGCGCTGGCAGGTTTTATAGGAATGAAAATTGCTACAAAAGCCAATGTTCGTACTGCAGAAGCGGCTCGTACAAGTCTTTCAAAAGCTCTAAATGTATCATTTACAGGCGGTAGCGTGATGGGCGTTGGTGTAGCTGGACTTGCTATCATTGGGCTTGGCTCTTTGTTTATATTGTTTTATTTTATGTTCGTAGGTGATGCTGGTGCAAATAGCCTCGCTATGGAACGTGCCTTAGAAGTGCTTACAGGCTTTTCTTTGGGTGCTGAAAGTATTGCTCTTTTTGCTCGTGTGGGCGGTGGTATCTACACAAAAGCAGCTGACGTAGGAGCTGACCTTGTGGGGAAAGTAGAGGCGGGCATACCAGAAGATGACCCTCGTAATCCTGCAACTATTGCAGATAATGTAGGCGACAACGTAGGTGATGTGGCAGGTATGGGCGCAGATTTGTTTGGCTCGTATGTGGCTACAATCCTTGCTACAATGATTTTGGGACGTGAAACAAAAGCTATTACAGATAATTTTGGCGGAATGTCACCAATTTTGCTTCCTATGCTGATTGCAGCTATGGGGCTTATTTTCTCTGTTGTGGGTATTTATTTTGTAAAAGTAAAAGAAGGTGGAGATGTACAAGGTGCGCTTAACAAAGGAAACTGGATTTCTGTTGTTTTGACTGCTATTGCGTCTTACTTTTTGGTAGATTATTTGTTGCCAAATAACTTAGAACTTCGTGGCTTTGTCTTTACTAAAATGGGCGTTTTTTATGCTATTTTGGTGGGTCTTGTGGTGGGTTCTATCATTTCTATTGTTACAGAATACTACTGTGCAATGGGCAAAAAACCTGTTTTGTCTATCATAAAACAATCTTCAACTGGTGCAGCCACTAACATTATTGCGGGTCTTGCGGTTGGTATGGAGAGTACAGTTATTCCAATCCTTGTTTTAGCAGCTGGTATTGTATTTTCTTATAGTTTTGCTGGACTTTATGGCGTGGCTATTGCTGCTGCTGGTATGATGGCTACAACGGCTATGCAACTTGCTATTGATGCTTTTGGACCTATTGCTGATAATGCAGGCGGTATTGCTGAAATGAGCGCACTTCCTCCAGAGGTACGTGAACGTACAGACATTTTAGATGCAGTAGGAAACACTACGGCAGCAACTGGTAAAGGTTTTGCTATTGCGTCTGCTGCGCTTACTTCTTTGGCGTTGTTTGCGGCATTTGTTGGGATTTCTCAATTAGATGGTATTGATATTTATAAAGCTCCTGTGCTTGCAGGGCTATTTGTGGGTGGAATGATACCATTTATTTTCTCTGCTTTGGCTATTTCTGCGGTGGGTCGTGCTGCTATGAAAATGGTTGAAGAAGTACGCCGACAGTTCCGTGAGATTAAAGGTATTATGGAAGGAACGGCAGAGCCAGAATACGAAAAATGTGTGGCTATTTCTACTGATGCAGCCATCAAAGAAATGATGCTTCCTGGTGCTATTGCCTTGATTACGCCTATTTTGGTAGGTTTTGGCTTGAAAGGTGTTTTTGCTGATGTTTCTTCTGCGGAGATTTTAGGTGGACTTTTGGCTGGTGTAACCGTTTCTGGTGTACTTATGGCTATGTTTCAGTCTAATGCTGGTGGAGCTTGGGACAATGCTAAAAAATCTTTTGAAAAAGGCGTTGAAATCAACGGACAAATGTATTACAAGAAATCAGAGCCACACAAAGCATCTGTTACAGGTGATACCGTTGGTGACCCTTTCAAAGATACATCAGGACCTTCTATGAATATTTTGATTAAATTGATGTCTATTGTGTCGCTTGTTATTGCGCCTTATTTGATAGATAACAACAAAAGTGGCATAATGAAAGTAGAAGAGAAAAAAGTTGAAATTAAGAAAGATGCAGCAGCAACTCCTGCAAAAAAATAAATTTCAAAAAAACAAAAAATCTATCTCAAAAGGATAGATTTTTTGTTTTATGAAAAAGGAAAAACTACTCCTCAAAAATATTACGGACTAATTGGTTTTATTTGTGTTTGATTGTATTTCTATAAGTTTTATTCCAAAGAAAATCAACCAAAATATAATATTTTATTCAAAAAAGCGTATATTTGACAAATCATCTTTTAATATAATAAAATGAAAAATAACTTGAAAAAACACCTAAACACTTATTTATTTGTTGCTTTTGCTACTTTTTTAAACTTGCAAACCACACAAGTTTTAGCACAATTTGGCGACATCAAAAATAAACTCAAAGACAAAGCGGGCAAAGTAAAAGATGCTACAGGCGTTGATTTGGAGAAAATAAGCAAAAATGCTACTGTCAATCAAATGAATAAAGGGCGTGCCAGATACGACTCTACCAACTTTTCTATTGCTATTGCTGTAAGTGATGAAACTGGTTTTTATGAAGAGAAAGACCTTTTTAGAGATATTGGTGCAGACAAGATTGCTGCCAATATGTTTATGAATGATGGAAAAGTAAATGCTACTACTTTTGTAGATAACGACCCTTTGCAAGTGCCAAAAACCACCAATAATACTGGAGAAATGGCATTTTCTAGTAGCAAATATGCTACTGCAGAAAAATGTTTTCTTTCTGCTTTAAGCGAATATAAGGCATCTGGTGCAGAAAATAGCATTTTCTATAATAAAACACTTTCAAATCTTGGTTTGCTTTATACTGTTACAGCACGCAACGAAGAAGCAGAAAAATATATTAATTTTGCACTAGTGCAGAAAGAAAAACTTTTGGGCAAAGATAGTCCAGATTATGCTTTTTCTCTGAACAATAAGGCTATTTTATACACGCATTTGGGGCAATATGATGAGGCGCAACAACTGATAGATGAGGCTATTTCAATAGTTGAAAAAGCTAATTCTAAGGATAAAATGCCACTAGCTATCCTTCAAAATAATAAAGGTTATATTTATCAGACTTTGGGACGTTTTACGCAAGCAGAAACCACCTACAAAAAAGCCCTAGAAATTGCAGGAGATGAGTCTGGTGAGAAAAAACCTAATTATCAGCGTATGATGACTAATTTGGCACTTTTGTACCAAGAAACTAACCGTTTTGATGAAGCTGATAAGATTTTTCAGAAAGCTATCAAAATCAAGAAAAACCGCTTGGGAACAAAATCTCCTGATTATGCGCATTTGCTCAACCTTGCAGCGGCTAACTTTATGCAAATGAATAAGTTAGATAAAGTAGAAGATTATTTGAAAGATGCAATGAAAATATATGAAGGCAAATTTACGAAAGTAAATCCTGCTTATGCAAAGGCGCAAAGCAATTTAGGCGTTTTTTATAGAATAAAAGGTGATTTGAAAAAATCAGAAGACAACCTAAAAGAAGCTTTGGCTACTCGTTTGGTTGTTTTGGGAGATAATCACCCAAAAACGCTACAATCAAAAGAGGAATTAGCTATTTTATTTTGGCAAAAAAATGAGGTCGTAGAAGCTGCAAAACTGTATAGAGAAGTCTTAAATCAGCAAGATGAGTTTATACAAAAATATTTTCCGCCAATGAGTGAGGCTGAAAAAGAGAAATATTGGACACGTTTGCGCCCAACTTATCAGCGTTTTTTTGCTTTTGCAACTACTTTTGCAAAGCAAGACCCACAACTTTTGGTAGATATGTATAACTATCATACAGTAACGAAAGGGATTTTGGTTTCTTCAACCAACCGCATCAAAAAGACAATTTTGGCTAGTAAAGATGCTAAATTGATTGCTGATTATAACGAATGGATTGCTAAAAAAGAACTTTTGTCAGGGCTGTACGAACTCTCAAAAGAGGAACTTTTAGAACAAAAAATTGATATAAAAGCCATTGAAAATGAAGCAAATACATTAGAAAAGTCGCTTTCTACCAAATCAGATGCGTTTAATAAGGGTTTTAAAGAAGATTTTGCAGATTTTGCTAAAATTACGAATGCACTTGCGCCTGATGAGGCAGCCGTAGAAATTATCAATTTTTATAAATTTGACAAACAACTTACAGATAGTTCATATTATGCAGCACTTATAGCTGTAAAAGGTAATAAAACGCCACAACTTGTGCTAATGACTAACGGAAAATCAATGGAAACTGATGATTTTGCATATTATAAAAATGCTATTCGTAGCAAAAAAGATAATCAATTTGCTTATAAAGCTTATTGGGAAAGTATTGAGAAGGCTTTAGCAGGAAAAAAGAAGATTTATACCTCTCTTGATGGCGTTTATCATCAGGTAAATATGAATACACTTTTAAAACCAAGTGGAAAATATGTTATTGAAGACCAAAACCTTGTGCTAGTTACTAATACACGTGATATTCCTATGATTAAAAAGCGTGAGAAACTCACAAAAGCCAATAAAACTAAAACGGCTGTTTTGATAGGAAATCCTAATTATGGTACTACTGGAGCTATTTCGCCACTTCCAGGCACTAAAAAAGAAGTAGAAGGTATAAAACCTTTGCTTGTGGGTTATAAAACTGTTATTTTGATGGGAAATGAAGCATCAGAAACTAAATTTAAGGAAATTGATGACAAGACACACCCGACTATCTTGCATATTGCCACACACGGATTTTTTCTTGATGATGTGAAAGAAACTGATGGTAAAGTTTTTGGAATTGAAGCAACAAAAGCAAAAGAAAATCCACTTTTAAGAGCTGGTTTGATGTTTGCAGGCTCTGAAGCGGTTGTTGGCGGACTTGCTGACCAAAAAGCACTTAAAGAAACTGAAAACGGCGTTTTGACTGCCTACGAGGTGATGAATATGAATTTGGAAGATACAGAACTTACAATTATTAGTGCTTGTGAAACGGGAAATGGTACTGTGGTGGCTGGTGAGGGCGTTTATGGTTTGCAACGTGCTTTCCAAGTGGCGGGTACTGATGCGCTTGTAATGAGTCTTTGGAAAGTAAGTGATGAAGGTACACAAGAACTTATGAGGAATTTTTATCAGGCACTTGTGGCAAATGGTGGCAACCGCTCTACTGCTTTTAAACAAGCACAATTAAAGCTAAAAGAAAAATATAAATCTCCTTATTTCTGGGGAGCTTTCGTAATGGTAGGATTTTAGTAAGAGTATGTTTAGAAACTATCTTATAGAAATATAACAATGTAAAATATTGCGTATCTTTTGTAATTTTGTATAAAATTATCACAATTATATTCAA
>JAYVHJ010000008.1:0-5622 GCA_043771315.1 Raineyaceae bacterium | reverse complement strand
TCACAAAAATACAAACAATTTACTCAAATTATAGCTTTTTAGTAGGTATTCTAATTATTTTGTATTATTGAAAAACGGTTGCCGTTTGTTTGTTGGTTTCTTCACAAGTAACGGCACTAAGGGTATTTTTGGTGATACAAGGCAACACCTGACACCATAGGAGAAAGCACCAAATCATTATTTTTCTATCAATTCACAATTATTCAACGTGAATTCCTTTTTTGAACCATCTTTAACAATATGTATACTTTTTATGCGAGTTGAGTCCATTCTGAATTCAATTAATTCATGTTTCATTATTCTGGTTGGAATAAACGCATCAGAATCAGTTTCTTCTAATGATTTCAAAAATGTTATTATGCGAACAGGCTTCTTAAAAGTACAAGTATCAACGTATTGCTTTGCTACCTGAGAAAAGTTTATGGCATCAAAGCAAACATCTGAATATTTAGAAAGAAGTATATAATGTTTATAATAAGTAATCATAGTACCACCAAAATTATTAGCAGATGTTTCAACATAAACTCTTTTCATTGTATTATCACAAGTAGTGTTATTATCACTATTTGTACAACTTAATAAAATAGATAGTAAAAGTAAAATCACTAAAATGAAGATTGTAAATGTATTTTTCATATTTCTAAATGTTTATTTCCTTTCTCACAAAAATACAAACAATTTCCTCAAATTCTAGCTTTTATTCTCACAAAAATTCTGTAAATTTGCAACAAAAAAGCTAATATACTCAACTATTGAAACCTCAAGAACTCCTTTCTCTTTATCAAAATGATGCTTTTGTGCAAATTCTCATACAAAAGCTAAAAATTGATACTAATATTCCCAAAATTCATTTAAAAGGGCTTGTCGGCTCGTTGGATACGTTTTTTGTGGCTACTAATTTTCTACAAAATAATACTCAAAATCAACTTATTATCCTTCACGACAAAGAAGAAGCTTCTTATGTGCATTTTGACCTCCAAAATATCCTTCCAGAAAAAGAAATTTTGTTCTTTCCTACGTCTTATAAACGCCCTTACGAATATACAGAGATAGAAAATGCCAATGTTTTGATGCGTGCAGAAGTGCTTAATAAAGTTAGTCAGAATGTTAATAAAATCAAAGAAGGAGAAATTATTATCACTTATCCAGAGGCATTGAGTGAGAAAGTTATTAACAAAAAAAGTCTATTAGAACATACCTACACCGCCAAAAAAGGGGAAAATTTAGATACTAATTTCCTTGCTGATTTGCTTGTAAAGTACGAATTTGAAAGAACAGACTTTGTATATGAAGCAGGGCAGTTTGCAGCTCGTGGTGGTATTTTTGATGTTTTTTCTTTTGCCAATGATTTGCCATACAGAATTGAGCTTTTTGGGAACGAAATTGAAAGTATCCGCACTTTTGACCCAGAAACACAGCTTTCTGTTAATGAAGTTACTAAAATTGCTATCGTTCCTAACACGCAAACCAAGTTTTTATTAGAAGTTCGTGAGAGTTTGCTGGAATTTTTGCCCGTTAATACGCATATTTGGGCAAAAAATCTCACGCAAACGCTAGAAATTTTGACTAAATGTTTTGATAAAGTAGAAAAAACATTTAAAGAAAATACAGAAAACACAGATATTCAAATCATCTCTGACCCTGAATTGCTATTTGAAACAAAAAAATCTTTCCTTAAAAACTTAGAAAAATACCCTCTCATAGAGTTTGGAAAGACTTTTTACACCAAAAAAGCTGAAATTTTAGAATATCAGTCTGCGCCTCAACCCTCTTTCAACAAAGATTTTAATTTGTTGGTAAAAGATTTGATGCAAAAACAAAATGAAAATTATACCTGCCTTATTGCTTCTGATTCTTTCAAACAATTAGAAAGATTACAGACTATTTTTGAAGAAATAAACGTAAATCTTAAAGTAAAAACCTTTGCAGCATCATTGAGAGAGGGTTTTATTGATAAAAATCTTCAAATTGTTTGCTATACAGACCATCAAATTTTTGAAAGATTTTACCGCTACAAAGTCAAACAACGTTATTCTAAATCTCGTGCCATTACGCTCAAAGAACTGCGCACAATGCAGCCAGGCGACTATGTAACGCATATTGATTATGGGATTGGGCGTTTTGCAGGTCTTGAAAAAATGGAAATCAATGGCAAAATGCAGGAAACTATCCGCCTTGTTTACAAAGATAATGACCTTCTTTATGTCAATATTCAGGCTTTGCACAAGGTTTCTAAGCATACAGGTAAAGAAGGTGAAAACGTGAGTATCAGTAAGTTAGGCTCTCCTGAATGGGATAACAAAAAAGCTAAAGTTAAAAAGAATATTAAGGATATTGCTAAAGAACTTATTTCATTATACGCCAAAAGACGTGTTGCAAGTGGGTTTGCCTTTGCGGAAGATGACTTTTTGCAGGCAGAATTAGAGTCTTCTTTTATCTATGAAGACACGCCAGACCAAGCAAAAGCCACTGCAGACGTGAAAGCTGATATGGAAAAGCCCAACCCAATGGATAGGCTTGTGTGTGGTGATGTTGGTTTTGGTAAAACTGAAATTGCTATTAGAGCAGCTTTTAAGGCGGTTTGTAACGGAAAACAAGCCGCAATATTAGTGCCTACAACTATATTGGCTATGCAACATTTTCGTACTTTCTCTGAAAGATTGGAGAAATTGCCTTGTACAGTGGAATATATTAACCGTTTTAAGACTGCAAAACAAATAAAAGCTACGCTTGAACGTGTTGCAGATGGCAAAGTTGATATATTGATAGGTACGCACAGCATTTTAAATAAAAGCATTGTTTTTAAAAATCTGGGGCTTTTGGTGATAGATGAGGAGCAAAAATTTGGGGTAAAATCAAAAGAAAGGATTAAAGAAATGCGCTTTAATGTGGATTGTTTGACACTTACGGCTACACCAATACCTCGTACTTTGCATTTCTCGTTGATGGGTGCAAGGGATTTGTCTATTATTGCTACGCCCCCACCCAACCGTCAACCTGTCACGACTGAAATACAAACATTCAAAGAAGATTTTATTAGAGATGCCATTAGTCACGAATTAAGGCGTGGAGGGCAGGTTTTCTTTGTGCATAATAGAGTGAAAGACATTGAGGCAATAGGAAACATTATTTTGCGCCTTGTGCCTGATGCTCGTATAGGCGTGGCACACGGACAAATGGAGGGCGGAAAACTAGAAAAAATTATGGCTAAATTCATTGATAATGAGTTTGACGTGTTGATTTCTACTAATATTATTGAATCTGGTTTGGATATTCCAAATGCTAATACTATCATTATCAACCACGCACATATGCACGGACTTTCAGACCTGCATCAAATGCGTGGGCGTGTAGGAAGGAGTAATAAAAAGGCTTTTTGTTATTTGCTTGTACCTTCTATGGCATCTTTGACACAAGAATCACGCAAAAGATTACAAACTTTAGAAGAGTTTTCTGATTTGGGAGATGGTTTTAAGGTGGCAATGCGAGATTTGGATATTAGGGGCGCAGGTAACCTGCTTGGGTCGGAGCAAAGCGGTTTTATCAATGATTTGGGTTTTGAAACCTATCATAAAATCTTAGATGAAGCTATCCAAGAACTCAAAGAAACGGAGTTTAGAGAGCTTTTTTCTACAGAAATTTCTACTAAAAAACTGGTCAGAGATTGCGTTATTGAAACTGATTTGCAACTTCTTATCCCTGATGACTACGTTAAAAGCATCTCTGAACGTCTTTCTTTGTATAATCAGCTAGATAATATCAAAACTGAAGAAGATTTGGTAAAATTTAGCACAGAAATACAAGACCGTTTTGGAAATATCCCTATTGAAGTGTTGGATTTGGTGGAAGTTGTGCGTTTGAGGTGGTTTGCTGTGCAGATTGGTTTTGAAAAACTATCTATCAAAAATGCAGTAATGCGTGGTTTTTTCACTACAACCAACCAAAAAGAGTATTTTCAGTCTGATATGTTTGGTAAAGTGATAGTTTTTGTTCAAAATCACGCTAAAACGGTGCGTTTGCGTGAGGTAAACAAAAAACAAATGCTTATTTTTGACGAAATAACCACTATTTCAAAGGGAATAAAAAGTTTGAAAGGGATTTTGGGGTAAGAAAACTCTTAGCTACTCTCTACTTTTAAAATTATAGGCAGTCGTGATGCTTAAAAGGACTTTGCTTGAAGCAAAGTCCTTTTTTATTAGGCTAAAAAACTGTTTATCTGAACAAAACAGATAATTTTTTATGTGAATTGTGTAACTTTCTGAAAAAGTTATGTAACAAAAGCCAATAAAATTAACAGTATTTTTGTGAGAAATTATGTTCAAATCTCTTAAAAAATCTCCCTAAAATTTATATCAATTGAAACTTTTTATAAAAAATATGGTCTCCAACCGTTGTAAAATGGTGGTTAAAGACATACTAAAACAATTAGAATTGCATTTTGTGTTGGTAGATTTGGGCGAAGTTGATATTATGGAAACCATCTCTGTAATGCAAAAAGAAGAACTAAAAACACTCTTAAAATCCGCTGGATTAGACCTTATGGACGACAAACGCTCTGTACTTATTGAAAGAATAAAAAATGCCGTCATAGAAATGGTTCATCATTCTGACGAAGTAATGAAGGTTAATTTCTCTGATTTTTTGAGTGAAAAACTTAACCACGACTACACTTATTTGGCTAATCTTTTTTCTGAAATACAAGGCACAACCATAGAACAGTTTGTTATCTCACACAAAGTAGAGCGTATCAAAGAACTGATTATTTATGGAGAACTAAATATAACGGAAATTGCTTGGAAAATGAATTATAGCAGCGTGGCACATCTTTCAAACCAATTTAAAAAGGTTACAGGGCTTGCACCCTCACATTTTAAGCAACTAAAAGATAAAAGAAGGCTACCATTAGAAGATATTTGAGTAGCCCCCAGCCCCGAAGTAGCCCCCAGCCCCGAAGGGGAGCAAATACATTAAGTTGTATTAAAGTCCCCTTTGGGGATTTAGGGGCTATCTTTGGGGATTTAGGGGCTACTTATTACAAAAACAACAAATAAATAAAATGAAAAGTATTAATACAAATGACCATTATGTGCGTAGCCTTGTTGAGGCAAGCCTAGACCCTCTTATTGTGATTAGTGAGCAAGGCACAATTACGGATATGAATGAAGCATTTATGAAAGCCACAGACAAAACTCGTAAGCAATTACTTAATACAGAATTTTCTATCTACTTTACAGAACCAAAAAAAGCTTCTGAAGTATATCAAGAAGTCTTTAAAAAAGGGTTTGTCTTTAATTATCCGCTTACTATCACAGACCATACAAACACAGAAGTAATGTTTAATGGTGCAACCTACAAAGATGGTGATGGCAACATCTTGGGCGCAGTCGTGGTCGCAAGAGTCATCACAGAACAAAGAAGAATAGAAAAAGAATTAAGAGAGGCAATAGAAAATGCTGAAAAAGAAAAAGTCATTGCGGAAAAAGAAAAAACTAACGCTGAAAAAGAAAAAGTCATTGCTGAAAAAGAAAAAACTAACGCTGAAATAGCCAAAGTCATTGCGGAAAAAGAAAAAGAAAAAGCAGAAATAGCAAGAATTACCGCACAAAAAGAAAAGGAAAAAGC
>JAYVHJ010000007.1:0-2418 GCA_043771315.1 Raineyaceae bacterium | reverse complement strand
CCTCTTGTGTGAGGGCAAATGCCTGAAATTTCTTCAGATTTTTCATATAGTAGTTGCTTTGGCTTACAAATAAACAAGGTGTTATGTTTATTGTGCTTTTAGCGTTGCAAAAGTAATAAGCAAAAATGGTATCACCTACTAGCATTTTAATAATTACTATTAAATTTCTAATAGCACAACAATATTACAAAAAAGATAAGATAAATATATACATTTCAAAAAAATTTATTTAATTTGTAAAATTATTATCCTAAAATCAACTTTATTTATGCTTATAGGTTCAAAAATAAAAACTAAAAGAGAGCTAGCAAAACTTTCACAAACGGAACTGGGTGAGATTATTGGTGTTTGTCAAGGCACCATTTCTAACATAGAAAAAAATACTGGGCGTCCAGATTTTGATATTATAGTCAAAATATGTGAGGCTCTCAAATTAGATATAAAAGAGATTTTACCAGAAAACTCCCGAATTTTTAATACTACAAATTGTGAGGGTGCGCAAATCCAAGCAGGAGATGGCACAATCAACAACAATATTGATGTTGAGAAAATCATAGCACCACTCCACGAAACAATCAAAGAACTTCTGCAACAAAATGCTACCAAAGATGCTACTATTCAAAAACTCCTAGAAAAACTTGCCTCAAAATAAATCTAATTATTCCTTCAACGCCAATTCTATGGCTTTATTTAGTTTTTCTTCTATGTCTTCACGAAAGCCTAATTCTGAAAAAACAACTTTTCCTTTCTTGTCAATGACAATATTGGTAGGATAAAGTTTTATTTTGTAGGCATCACAAATATCTTTTCTGTCTGCTATGATTTGGTACTGCATCTCCCTGATACGCACCACACGAGCCAAATAAGTATCATTTTTGTCAAAAGAAATAGCCAAAAAATGTACTTTATCTTTGTATTTTTCTGCTACTTTGTTGAGTAAATATATTTCTTTGATGCAAGGTGAGCAAGCCGTAAACCAGAAATTAAGTACCACTACTTGCCCTTTGAGGCTATCAAGGTTGATATTTTTGTTGAGAATGGTTTTTGCTTCAAACAAAACAGCATTTTCTCCCACGCCTTGCGCCTGCCCACATAAGGGAAAGAGTAGGCACAAAATAATAAATATTTTTTTGAGTATCATTACATTATTTTCTAAAATATTATATTATACACATAAAAACTATTCATAAAAGAACTTAACTTATATACAAATTCGGTATAATCTCCATTATCAAAGCGTTTTTTATTGAATGTTATTGATTGTTCCATTTCATTCTCTCCAGAACCTTTGAAATTTACCTCTTTACCTTTAAACTCTCCTTTCAACTCATAATCACCTATTTTATTTTCTCCTAATTGCAGTTGAACAGTGATATCAGATTTTATATTTTTTGTTTCTTTATTGTAGGGATAGAAAATAAAACGCCTGTCAATATGTTTTATTTTTTCATCAGCTATTTGAGTGCCAACCAACTTATTGTTAATTATGTTATCTATTAACAGTAACATTTTTTTATCTTTTTTGCCAGACATAATTGTGGGATATGCCACAAAAACGACTGCTTTTTTATGTAGTTTTTGTTGTTTGTAGTCCAATACATTTTCACAAGAGGCGAGATTGCCATTCAAAATAATTTCCGTGGAGTATAAAAATTCGCCTATGATGTAAGCATAATCTTCTTCTAGTAATTCATAGTCACTAGAGGTAGTTTTAGGCATTTTTTTTAAAGCTGCAGCCCAATGAGAGCTTTTTAGAGTATCTTTTGTGAAAACATCTATCCAAGAATATTTTATCATTGGTATATTTACGTAACCAGCAAAAGTATCTTTATAGAAATCTATTAAACATATCATATCTGCTTTTTTGGTATCAATACCTACATAATTCATACACTTGGACTTAGTTTTAGCTACAGAATCCATTTGATTACTAGCTGCCTTTAATAATTTATCATGTAATTTAGTTAGAATAACACGTTTATTTGCTGGAAAATCAAGTACATTAAGTTTAGATTGCAAAGCAAATTTGATAGGCTGGATTTGAGCAGATAGTACTTGAGTTGTAAAAAATAGAAAGAGAAGTATTTTTTTCATAGTTTTTATTTGTTGATTACGTAAGTTTATGGTAGGCAAATAGTTATATTTGCCTACCATAGAGGTATTTAATTTTAGAAACAACCAGCACAACTCGCACGGTTTCTGCACCAAGCAGCAGCGGCATCCACAGAACCAAAACTACCTGCAGGTGAGGGACTGTCTCCTACCCAGACATAGCAAGTCCAACGGCTTTGGTCAAGCAATCCACCAGTTACATTTTTTTGCTCCTCTTGTGTGAGGGCAAATGCCTGAAATTTCTTCAGATTTTTCATATAGTAGTTGCTTTGGCTTACAAATAAACAAGGTGTTATGTTTATTGTG
>JAYVHJ010000006.1:0-3922 GCA_043771315.1 Raineyaceae bacterium | reverse complement strand
AAAAAAAAAATAATTATCTTTTTTTTTGCATTTTCTAATTTATTTACTGTTTTTCAAAATAACATTTTTCAAATGATATTTTAGTTTCCTAACGTCATACGGAGATGTTAGTTCTTTGCCATCAAGAAAAATAGTTGGCGTGTATTCTATTTGGTTTTTTGTACTCCAAATGCTGTGTTCTCTTAGCTGATTTTCTATGTTATTTGTATCAATTTTAGCTAAATCAAGCGGATATTTTTTGCTCCATTGTTCATAATTGAGCAACTCAAACCAACTATCTAATGCCTGTGGCAAAATCTCATTTTCTAAGCTAAAAATATGCCTTAAAACCTTGTTTTGCGCACTATTTGGGTCGTTATCTACTACAAACCGTATCACTAATTTTATATCTTCAAAATGCTTTACCAAGTTTTCAATTTCTTTATGTGCGCTGGCACAAGGCTTGCAAAATGGGTTACATACGCTTAGGAGCGTGGTTTGTGCATCTGGATTGCCCAAAATAATTTCTCTGCTAAAATTTTCTATTTCTACTGTTTTTTGTGTTGCTAAAAAACTATCAAAAAGTGCCGTATTTCTATGGTACTTCTGCAATTCTATTTCCAAATTATCCAGTTTTTTATTTTTTGTAATAAATGGTTTTGCTACAAACCACGCCAAAACAGGCAACAAAAAACCAACCAAAATCAGCATAAAACCTTGATAATCAATATTAAAACTTTCAAAACTCAAGAATAAAAACAACACATTAACCCACAACATCAAAAGTACCACCAAACACAAAGGACACCATTTTTTGACTACAAAAGCCTGATAATAAACAGAAAATAGCGTATAAGGCAAAGTAAGAAGACCAAAAACAAATAAAATAGAAGTGACATTATTTATTTTATTTGCAAAAAATGCCAATAACAAAACTAAAAAAGCACCTGCAAAATATAAAAAACCTATCTCCGACCACGACAACCAACCCAATAATTTTGCTTGCGCAGATTTTGTGATAGCGTTGCAGTCCGTTTCTTTGCTTATGTGGCACATTTGCGCTACTATTTTGGGTAATTTACCAAATTCATTGATAAGCAAAAATACACTTGCTACAAGTCCCAAGATAACAGAAGCCAATAAACCTACAAATATTCCAATTTGTTTGGTATCTTTGATAAGAAAAACGCTCACAACTACCAAAATAACCAAAGATGTATATAAAATGCTTTTTTCAAGACTGTGAAAAGTTTGTTGTTGCTTATTTTCTTTGTAGTTTGGTTCTGCTGAAAACTCGTTTGGTTCTGCTAAAAGAGCTTTTCCAGTCCATTTTTGAGAAAAATCTGTGATATTTTCTGTGATAAAACCTTTTTTATCAGTAAAGTACGTAATCTGTTGGTTTTCAAATGATTTTATTAAAACTAACTCTTCCTGATGTATCTGTGCAAATGCAGGATAAGGAATTTCTGTAAGTTCTTTTTGGGTGATTTTTACTGCCATATTTGGCACAAAATACGTATCTAAAAAATCAGATAAAGCCGACAAACTCGGATATTCTGGGTAAAACTTAATAGCCTCCAAACCTGCACCACTCACAGGAATATCTTTGAGTTTGAAAAATTGAAAAAGAAGATTTTGCATTATTTTTTAAAGTAGTATATTATAAGTATAAAAATTATTCATAAAATAATTGACTTTATATACAAGTTCTGTATAATCTCCATTATCAATGCGTTTTTTATTGAGTTTTATTGATGTTGTCATTTCTTCACCAGAAGGGCTTGTAAAATTAACATCTTTTCCTTTGAATTCTCCTTTTAGCTCATAATTACCAGTTTTATCTTGTACTAATTGTATTTGAATAGTAATATCAGGTTTTATATCTTTTGTTTCTTTGTTGTAAGGTAAAAAAATAAATTCTCTTATGCCTTTATATTTTTCATTTCTTATTTGCATAGCAATCAAGTAGTTATTAATTATATTATCAATAACAGGTAAGATTATTTTATTCTTTTTATCAATAGTAATACTTGGATAGGCAATAAAAACAACTGCTTTTTCGTGGCGTTTTTGTTCTTTATAATCCAGTAAATTTTCACAATTAGAGAAATATAGTTCTAAAATAACATTTGTACGAAATAGAAACTCCTCTTTCATAGGAGAAATATCTTTTTCTGAAAGCGGTTTTATTATTTCTTTCTCATCAGGAAAATTTCTTGTTATTGTAGCAACCGACCCACCAAAACTACTTTCTAATGTATCTTTAGTTAAATTATCTATTATAAAATATCTGTATGAAGGAATATTCGTTTTTTTATAGAAATTAGTTATGCAAATAATATTAGCATTTTTTGTATCAATGCCTATATAATTCATACATTTAGACTTACTTTTACTAATTGAGTCCATTTGTTTATCAAGGTCTTTCAATAGCTCAGTAGCAAATTTTTGTGATATAATTTGCTCATTTTGAGGGAAAATTTTCACATCAAAATTGAATGCTAATGCAAATTTTAAAGGCTTTATTTGTAGTGGTAGCTGTTTTAATACATTTGTAGGCGTTTGAGCGAGCACTTGTATAGAAATACCCAAAACTATTGAAAGAAAAAATAATTTATTTATTATCATATTAAAGAAATACATTACATACGTGAATTTCGCTTACGAATTTGCCCAGTTTGTATATAAATTCTGTATAATCTCCGCTATCAATGCGTTTTTTACTAAATTTTATTGAAGTCATCATTTCTTCACCGCCAGGGTATCTTAAATTGAGATTTTCCCCTTTTAATTCTCCTTTTAATTCATAATTACCCGTTTTATCTTGCACCAACTGCAACTGGATAGTAATATCAGGCTTTATGTCTTTGGTAATTTTATTGTATGGATAAAAAATAAAATAGTCAGTAATATTTTTATTCTTTTCATCAGTTATTTGCGTATCAATAAAGGAATTACTAAACAAATTATCAATGATTTGAAGATACTTTTTATTGTTTTTATCTTTAGTTATGGTGGGATAAGTTACAAAAACGACCTCTTTTTTATGGCGTTTTTGGAGTTTATAGTCAAGTGTGCGCTCACAAGGCATCAAACGACCTGTAGAGAAAACATCTATATTAAAAAGAGCTTCTTTAATAATTGCAGGAAAATCATTTTCTAATAACTGAAAATCACCTTCCTTACTCTTGGGAGGAGTACACAGCGCAAGAGTAGAAAACCAAGTATCTATTGTGTCTGCTTTAAGATTATCTATATGGAAAAATTTTGCCATTGGCACATTATTATAATCTTCAAAAACACCATTCTTAAAATATTGAGCAGTTCCTTTGTAAAACTGTATAATGCAAATTATATCTGTTGCTTTAGCATCTATACCTCTATAATTTATACACTTGGTTTTAGCCATTGAATCTATTTTATTGCTTACTGCTTTAAGCAACTCATTGGATAATTTGGTCAAAATAGGGCGTTTGTCCTCAGGGAAATCTAAGGGGTTAAATTTCAATTGCAAACTAAATGTGATAGGTTTCACTTGTGCAAATGCCAAATGAGTTGTGAGAAATAAAAGAAAAATGATTTTTTTCATAAGGTTGTTTAGGACAAGGTGATTTATTTATTTAATAATATATGCAATTTTACTGCGAGCAAATACTTTTTATTTGCTTGCAGTAAAATTAGATTGGATTAGTTAGAACAACCTATACAACTTGATCCCTTACTGCGACAATAGGCAACAGCAGCACCTGCACTTCCATCTCCAGGAGTAGAAGAACTCCAGCCACCATTAGCGTCCTCTGTGATACATCTCCAAGCAGCAAGCAATCCACCTGTTACATTTTTCTGCTCCTCTTGTGTGAGGGCAAATGCCTGAAATTTCTTCAGATTTTTCATATAGTAGTTGCTTTGGCTTACAAATAAACAAGGTGTTATGTTTATTGTG
>JAYVHJ010000005.1:0-1609 GCA_043771315.1 Raineyaceae bacterium | reverse complement strand
CAAAAATAAGGTTTTTGGTAAATCCTTTGGCGTTACAAGTATTCCTAGTATTTTCATTTATGATGCTGATAAAAACCTCAAAAAACACCTGCAAGGTAGTATTAAGATAGAACTGATACTAAAAACATTAGAATAACTAGGCTCACAAATTAGACCTTCAAGGTTTTTAAAACCTTGAAGGTCTTGATTATATCCTCAAAAAATGATTATTTCCCAAATAAAAAAAACGCTAGTCTTACAGCAAGACCAGTCAGATTGTGGTGTGGCGTGTTTGCTTTCTCTTGTACGCTATTATGGAGGTGATTTTTCATTGGAAAAATTACGAGAACTAAGCGGCACGACCACACAAGGCACGCGCCTATCAGGTTTGTACGAGTGCGCCAACAAAATTGGTTTTGAAGCAGACGGTTGTGAGGCAGACATTAACGCCCTTACGGAACATCTCACTGATAATGAGCCTGTTATTTTGCATCTTACGCTAGAAAATAACCTACAACATTATGTAGTTTGTTACCATTTTTTGAAAGAAAAGAAAGAGTTTATCTGTTCAGACCCTGCAAAAGGACTTATTACCTACACCACAGAGGAATTAGAGAAGGTTTGGTTATCCAAATCTTGCCTTACGCTCAAACCAAATGCCGACTTTAAAACGGTCAAAAACATCAATAAAAACAAAATTGCGTGGATAAAAACGCTTTTGCAAGAAGATTTTAATATTTTGCTGATTTCAATGGTTTTGGGTGTTGTCTTGTCTGTTTTAGGCATTTCTATGGCGGTTTTTTCTCAAAAATTGATAGACGAAATTTTACCTAAAAACAACACCCAAAAACTATTTTTAGGGATTTTTCTGATGGCTTTTTTGCTCCTTATACGTGTGGGTGTGGGCGCATTGAGGCAATTTTTTCTTAATAAACAGGCACAAGACTTCAATAATAGGGTGATTGGTCAGTTTTACGGAAAGTTACTTTATTTGCCCAAACTCTTTTTTGATACTCGCAAAATTGGAGAACTTACAGCACGCCTTAATGATACTACACGCCTGCAACGTGTGATTAGCCAACTGGTGGGAAGTTTTGCCATTGATTTGCTTATGGTGGTGGTTTCTATGGTGTTTTTGCTCAATTATTCGTGGCAAATTGGATTATTAGTTTTGGGAAGTTTGCCGTTTATTTTTCTGATAATTTTCAGGTTTAATAAAAAGATTATCACAACACAAAAAGAAGCAATGTCTGCGTATGCACAAACTGAAAGTCATTTTATCAATACAATGCAAGGAATTACGGACATTAAAAGTTACAATAAACAAGGTTTTTTTCAGCAACTAAACGCCACTATTTATGGAAATTTGCAAGAAAAGATATTTTCACTAGGACAACTCAATACACGTTTGAGTGTGGTTTCTGGCGTTGTAAGTGTACTTTTTTTGGTGGCGGTTTTGTCATTTGCCTCGTGGCTTGTGCTACAAAAAACTATCAAAATAGGCGAAATGATGGCTATTTTGAATATTGCAGGCAGTATTTTGCCTTCTATGGTAAGTATTGTATTGATTATTATTTCTATCAATGAAGCAAAAATTGCTTTTGAAAGAATGTTAGATTTTACGGATATT
>JAYVHJ010000004.1:0-9493 GCA_043771315.1 Raineyaceae bacterium | reverse complement strand
CCTTTTTCTCGTAAGGTTTTTTCTCAAAAGATTTCTCTCCAAATGCCTTTTTCTCGTAAGGTTTTTTCTCAAAAGATTTCTCACCAAACGCCTTTTTTTCGTAAGGTTTTTTCTCAAAAGATTTCTCACCAAATGCCTTTTTCTCGTAAGGTTTTTTCTCAAAAGATTTATCACCAAATGCCTTTTTCTCGTAAGGTTTTTTCTCAAAAGATTTATCACCAAATGCTTTTTTCTCAAAAGCATCATCACCAAATGCTTTTTTCTCATAAGGTTTTTTCTCAAAAGATTTTGTCGCAAATTTTTTGCTACCTTCTGAACCTTTGAACTTGGAAGTATTTTTATTAGCTAAACCAAATTCTTTTTTATTAAAACTCTTTCTCATAAATATTGCAATATCACTACTGTATTTTGTGTTTTTATATGATTTTCAGCAATTTAGCATCAAATTGCAGGTGCAAAGATACGGTTTTTATAGTCAATAAAAAAATGTAAAAACAATGTTTTGAATAATGTTTTGAATAATGTTTGATAAGAGGCTTGTCTATTCAACTAAAAAGATTATTTTTGCTATAAAAACAACCCTGAAAGGGTTGAACAATCATAGCCCTACGTGAAACGTGGGGAACGTGGAAAAATCATTCAGCAATGCAAGAAAATAAAAATAAAACTTTCACAGACAAAATCAAAAAAAGTGTTTTTTTTGGTTTAGGCTCTATCAAAGGGCGTATCATTTTGGGAATAGTTGCCATAGGAGTTATATTTGTAGCTTTTACGGTGATTTTGGTGAGCAGGCTTTCCAATACGCTTGCAGCAAATCAAGAGCTTTCCGCCAAATATGAGCCTGTGCGTACTTATACACTCGCTACATTACAAGCATTTAATCAAACTGTTTCTGCGCTCCAATCAAATGTTTATCCTATCAATAAACCAGAGCAAAAATACGTTTACGAAACAACTAACAAAGAAATTTCTACTTTGTGGCGTGGCAAAACTTTGCCTTATCTTGATTCTTTGGCACTTGTGATGGCAAACCGCACAGAACCAGATATGATTGTCGTTTATAAAGCTATTACAGACCGTACAGAAAAACTAAAAACCCTTATTCCAAAGGCTATTAACCTCAATACTGCAGACAACCGCCAATACCTTTACCAAAAAGGTATTCAAGAAACTAACCGAGTTGAAGAAGATAGTTTAGGAAATCCTATCAACGAGGCAGGAACAGTAAGCGCAGATAAGCCTATTATTGCGTATAATGAAGATTTGGCGTTTCTTATTAGTAATGATATTATAAAAATTCAAAATGAGTTAGATGATTATGGAAAACAGTTGATTACGTTTAATCAGCGTGCTATTTCAGAAGTTACGGCTGATATTTCTTTTCAGAATGTTATCTTTTTGGTGCTTAGTGCATTTATATTTATTGCGTTGATTACGTTACTGATTTTTGCGGCAAATTTCCTTATTCGTTATGTAATTTCTGATATTGAAAAAATTGCACAACAATCTGAAAAATTTGCTACAGGTGAGATTCCAACATCTATTTACACACAAACCCAAGAACTAAACACTATTGCAGAACATTTTGGTTTGCTTGGCAGAAACCTAAATGCAATCAAAAAATATGCTTTGAGTGTTGGAGAAGGTAATTTTAATGCAGAAATGCGGGCTTTTGAGGGTAAAGGAAATTTTGGAGAATCTGTTACGGCTATGCGTGAGGGGCTTTTGAAAGTGTCTGAACAAGATAGAGTACGTTCTTGGACAAACATTGGCTTGGCACTTTTTGGAGATATTTTGCGCCGTGAAAGTACCAATATTGAAAAACTTTCAGAGGAATTAGTGGCAAAATTGGTACGTTATACAGAAATAAATCAAGCAGGAATTTTTATTTTGAGTGATAAAAAAAATGAAATCAAAGAAGAATTTATGGAGCTTTCTGCCTGCTATGCTTATGACAAAAAGAAATTTATGGAACGCCAAATAATGAAAGGGCAAAGCCTTGTAGGACGTGTGTGGAGAGAGGGAAAACCTATTTATCTTACTGAAATACCTAATAATTATATAGAAATAAGAACTGGTCTTGGTGGCGCAAATCCTCGTTTTTTATTTATTGTTCCTCTAAAACTCAATGATGAAGTACAAGGCGTGTTAGAATTGGCTTCTTTTTCTGATATTGAGCCTTATAAACGTGATTTTATTTTGCAAGTGGCAGACAATATTGCAGCTACTTTTGCTTCTATCAAAATCAACAGACGTACACAATTATTGCTAGATGAATCTCGTAGTACTACTGCCCAAATGCGTGAGCAAGAAGAAGAAAGCCGCCAAAATATGGAAGAATTACAGGCTACACAAGAAGAAATGCAACGCTCACAACGAGAAACCGCTGAAAAAGAAGGCAATATGAAAGCCCTTTTGGATAATGCAAGTGATGCTATTATGGCATTTAATCAGCAAAACCAAATTCTGGTTATCAATAATGCTATGAAACGTCTTTTTGAATCAATAGGCGTGTATTTGGATATAGGAAAAACCATTGAAGATGCCTTTCCTGGTCGTACTTTTACGGAAATGGAAACGGAATTTAAGCGTGCTTTTGTGGGTGAGCGTTTTAGTACGTATGCGGAAGTGAGCGTAAAAGGAGAACAATTTTATTATCAAGTCCTTTATAATCCTATTTATAATGAACGCCAAAGAGTTATTGGAGCGTCTGTTTTTATCACCAACGTAACGCAACAACACACAACAGAAATTGCCATAAAAATCAAAGAAGCAAATCTTAATTCTCTCATAAATAATACAGAGGATTCTATTGTGGCTATTGATAAAAACTACCGCTTGACTGTTTTTAATGATGTTTATAAGAAACGCAGGAAAGAATATAATTGTGTTGAGGGTGTGAGTGTTTTTGATTTTATCCCAGAAACTATCCACCAAGAATGGAAAAAATATTATGATAGGGCTTTGAAAGGGGAGCGTTTTCAGAAGATACAAAAACGTCAAGATGGGCGCAAAATAAATTTCCGTGAATATTCGTTTAATCCTATTTTTGATGAAAAAGAAGAAGTCATTGGACTTTCTGTTTTTTCTAAAGATATTACGGAGGCAAAACAAGCAGAAGCAGAAAATCAGAAAATTATCCAAAATCTGATAGAAAAACAAGCTACAGATAAGGAAAAAATCAAAGAATTAGAAAATCAACTTTCCAAAACGGTGGAGTAGAGTAGAAAAACCTAAAATCTCTTTCTAGACATTGTGGAAAGAGATTTTAGGTTTTTCTACTCTGTACTTATGTGGTAGAGAAACTAAAAATCAAGTGCTTTTAGTAACTTGTTATAATTGTTCCAATATCAATTATTTATCTTTTAGCATTTCTTTTGGTACTTCTGTAGGCAACTCGTCAATAACTTTTACGTCCAAAAGTTTACAACTAAACCTTGTTGCATTCACTTTTTTGGTGATTTCAATCTCTGCACCTGCATTTTTACCAATTTTTTCAATAAATTTTTCTTCTTTTTCTATCACATCACCTGCGCCATTGAAGTACGAAACCACAACTTTGAGGTCAGTAAATTCTGCATCAGTATTTCTATTAAAAATCTCTACTTTCACCTTGTATTCCCCTGCTGTATTACTAATAAATTGCCCATCAATAAGCAAATTTTTCATAAGATTTTCTTTGCGCAACTTGATGCGTTTTTCACGAGCTTCTTTCTCAAATTTCTCTACTTTTTCAAGGCTGTCTTTACGTACTTCTTCTGGGTCTAGCTTTTTTAGGCTATCTTTCTTAGCTTTTTCTTGTTTGTCTTTATTGTCTTTATTATTTTTATTTTGCTCATCCAAAATTTTCTGATAATAGGCGGAAGAATCAATTTTCTCCTTAGGCTTAATCACAAGTGGAACACTATTGATAGCTTTTTCTTGCTGATTAAGCATATTTTTACCTACCCAAACTGCACCCCCAACTGCAGCAGCACCCACACCCAGCATAATTATAGTGCTTTTATAGTTTGTTTTTGAAGTCTTTTCAGTTCTAAAAAATTCGTTGCGTATTTCTTCACACGTTTGATAGCGTTTGTAACTATCTGATAAAGTACATTTTAAAATAATCTGTGCTATTTTTTTGTCTATTTTTGAATTGATTTTTTTGATGTCAAGTGCATCTGTGGCAGGTGTTTTTCCTGTGAGAAGATGAAAAAATATAGCTCCTAAGCTATAAATATCACTTCTTTTGTCCAAAACATCTTTTTTGATTACTTCTGGGCTTTGGTAAGCACTTGTTTGTGCCTCTGACAATCCAAAATCTGTAATTTTTACTTTATCATTTTTGTCAATAATGATATTTTCAGCACTAAGATTGGCGTGAATAATGCCTTTATGATGTGCATAAGCAAGAGTATCAAGGAGTTGCAAAAAAATATTTTTTGCTCGTTCTTGGCTCATAGGTGAATTATTTGCACCTTGCAATACTTGTGCTAAGGTTTGCCCTTCACACCACTCACGAACAATAATAGCATTGTTATTATCTGCATTTGCTGGTTGATATTGGTATAAAAGGGAGATATTTGGGTGTTGTAGGCGTGCTTGTGCGCTTACAACTTTATCCAAATTCTTATCAAAATTAGCGTTGTTTTTATCTTTTTCTTGTTTATTAATTTCTATAATAGCAGCTTTGCGTCCTAAAAGAATATGCTCTGCCAGAAACACGCTCAAAGTATTTGTTTGGCGTGTAAACGACAAAATACGGTGTCCTAAAATTTCTTGTCCGCTCGTCATAATTTTATGTCTAATTATTGTTTTGGGTTATTTTCTGCTTTATTTTCTTTTGATTTTCACAACAAATATAGTTATTTTTTTATTATTTGAAAATATTTGAGTAGAATTAGCCAACAAAAAAGCCTTTCCAAATTTTGGAAAGGCTTTTTTGTTGATTTGGTCAATAGGGAAAAGTATGTTTTTTTACCTCAAAATTTACAATTCACAATTACTTAGTTTTTGATAAGTTTTGTTTGCAAAATTTGTTCTCCTATTTGCATACGTACCACATACATACCTGCAGGAAGTTGCATTATTTGGTTAGAAAGTTGTTTTTCTACTTCCAAAACATTTCCAAATAGACTAATTACTTCTTTTCCTGTGATACTAAACACTTTCAAAGTTACGTTTTCAGTTGGCAGAGCATTACCTAAAACGAGTTTTACCTCTCCTTGCGTAGGATTTGGCACAATAGTAAGTTCATAATAATTTGATTTAGAATTATTTAGATAAATAATTTTAGAATATTTGAAAGTTCCGTTATTATCAATCATTTTCAAACGGTAATAAGCAGCATTTTTGTAGTTTTTATCAAAGAATTGATAATTTTTTATTACATCAACGCCACCTAGTGCATTTTGATACCCAATTTTTTCAAAAGATTTTCCATCAAAAGATTTTTCAATATCAAAACCTTTGGCGTTTAGCTCACTCACCGTAATCCAGTCTAATTGTGCATAGTTATTTTGATTGATTTTAGCATCAAAAGAAACAATTTCAATAGGCAAAGGATTAAAAATACTTATGCTACCAAGCGTAAATGGACTAAATGAGGAAACTAGCCCACTTGTGATAGTTCCGTAGGTGCTACTAATTACACTTGCAGTACCACCTTTATTTTCCCATTGTGTGCCGTCCCAATGCGCTACACGCATATCTGACTCAGAGCCATTTGTGATTTTACAACTGCGAGTATCTTCGTAAGCAAGCGTTACAAACACATCAGACGTTCCATTAGTGCGTTGTAAGTCCCAATACTCACAATTATCTACGTGGTTAAGTGTAAAAACTCCTTCCGCTTTTATAGAATTTGTACTATAAGGATTAGCAAGGTAAGTTCTATCATAGGTAGCCGTAAAATGGTCTGTTGCGTTTGCAGGTGCTGATATTCTTACCAAAGAATAATAATTTTCATCTCCCACAGGAAAATCAAAAGCCGTATTCCCTACTTTTCTTACAAAACCAGCTACATATTTGCCTGTTCCTACGCCTGTTACAGATGAGCCAGCCAAAAACTCAACTCTTGCGGTAGTTGCGTTACTTGCGGTAAGAATACCATTCGTAAAAGTAAGATTAGTAGAAAGCAACATATTAGTATTGCTAAGGCTTAAACCAGCATTATTATTGAGAATGACGTTAGCAAAAGTTTCTGTTCCACCTGTTGTGGTGATGGTTTGCGCTGTTGTACCCTTAAAAGTTATTGTACCATTTGCTTCTGTGAAGTTGGCTGTCCCTTTTTGGTTGTCCCAGTTGCCATAAACTTCTAAATTATGTGTGCCCGTTGCAAAAAAAGATAGCACTTTTGTGGTAGAGCTAGCTATTGTAATGTTTTTGCATTGTGCTATTCCACTAAACTCTGATGCGTAAGTAGCATTACTTCTTATTTCTGGGCTATTATCTGTTGTGAGCGCAATACTTACGTTAGTTGTTGATGTTGGAATAAGATAGTCGTCCCAATTTTTACAATCAAACCAATTACTATCAACAGTTCCTACCCATTTGCCACCCACTAATGTACCTGCTGTTATCACAAAACTAGGAGAAGAAGCAGCATTATAAAGTGTACAGTTAGCATAAGTAGTCCAATTAGTGACATTAGAAATTCTATCTATCCAATCTCTTTTTGTTGTAGCAGTGGCAGTTCCCGTATAACGAGTATAGTTTCCAGCTGAAATACTTGTAATAAAACATCTTGTATTAGGATAGATACCTGATTCACTAGAATTATCCACAAAATCATTCCAAGCACTTTCACTATTAAAACCAAAAAGAATTATCCCTCCTGTATAGGTAGCATTGTGAGCCATAGCTGGATTATTCCAAGTACCGCCTTGCATAAAATAAAGTTGGTCACCTCCACTATTCATATTGATTGTAGCACCACTTCCCAAATCAGAAAAAGACCAATTAGTAGCAACTGGCATAGCTGCAATAGAAGGTAATCTAAATGTAATTTTTGTGCCTGCTGTGATAGTTGCAGCCCCATTATAAGTACATCTTACTGCACCTTCACTATCTCCCCACTGATTAGCATTGACACGTTGCCAACCGTTATCTGTCATATCAAAAGTAGTACCTGTTATAATATCTTTAAAACAAATAAAAGTAATGAAATCACTTTGATCACCACTGCAAAGATTATCATTAGTATTAAACGCCACAATAGCAAGGTCTCCTTTTTCAAAAATAGTACCAACAGGCACTTCATCATCAGTAATAGTAACAGTGATACTTGTGGGAGTTCCGATAGTGCAACTTCCTGTAGCTGTTTGTAGAGTAAGAATAAAAGTTCTGCTTCCATCAATAAGTACATTATCAATAATAGGAATATTGACTGATTGGGTCGTAATAGTTCCGTTGAAATTTAGGGTAGTTGGTGATGTAAAAGTAAAATCAGTTCCTTGTATGCCTGTGCCACCTGTAAGAGCTACATTTACATTGCAGGTACTTGCAATACTTTGATTTACAGTAACATTTATTGAGCCTCCGTTTTCTGCAATAGTTGCTGTTGCAGAGGAGAAAGAGAATATAGGAGGGGTTACTATTCCCGTAAGAGGAACAAGAAAAGTCGTTGCTATGCCACCTCCTGTATGTGTAATGTTTCCACTTAGTGCACCTACACTTGCACTTGATGTGATACGAGCATAGATTGTAGTTGCTAAAAGTGTAGCAGAGACAAAAGGAACGTTTAAGCTAGGAAAGAATGTAGTATTATTAAGCGAGATTTCAAAGCCCGTAGGAGCTGTTAAAACTATATTACTAGGAAAACCTGTTAAGTTTGAACCAGAAAGAGAATAATTTTGCGAGGCTGAAGCCGTACCAAACGGTGTGCTACCAAGTGCTAATGAAGTAGGAGATGCTAGGAGTGTAGGAACTACAGGATTACTAACAAGTTTTGCATCATCAAATCTGATGTTATTTCCAGTACTTCCTGCATTATTAATTTTGAATAATTGGATAAATACAGTTGCTTGATTATCAAAAGTGGAAGGCAATGTGTAAACCCCTTTAGCTACGCAAGTTGTTGTGGGTATGTAGCTGGTTTCTAAATCCGTCCAAGTTACACCATTTAGACTTGCTCTTGCTTTAAAATTATTAACAGTTACATTTGATGTTCTGATAACATAAGAAAAATCTAAATTAGCAAATCCAGTCGTGTTTACAGACATTTGCAGGGCATCATTTGCGTCCCAAAGTGAGTATGTTACTGCATTCGCATTACAAGTAGAGGTATAAATTGGTGCTGAAAGCGTTCCAACTGTTGCAAATGTGGGCGTTCCGACTGCATTATCTACATCTACCACCAAATCAGAGTCATTAAAATTGAACTCAAATACTGTCGTCTGTCCCCAACTCTCCCCTGCAAGCATCAGCAAGAAAAATAAAAATACATTTAATTTTTGTGTAATAGTTTTCATTATAACTTTTATTATTTATTGTTTAAAATAGTTTTTTATGTAAGATTATTTTCTGCAAATTTATGTATATATGCTAGATAAAAGAAAAAAGTAACCCATTTTAACAAAAAAACAACATTTATTAACATTAAGATAATACACTTCTTAAAAAAACGCTCTCTGAAAACTTGGGATTTATTTTACTCTTGCTAATAATACAACCTTAGAAAGTTTCTTTTGTTCGTCAAAAGCAGGCAAATACGTTCCTTTAAGCAAAATTGCGCTACCATCTTTGGCTATGCGCTTAAACTCGCCTGTGTGAGGCTGCCCAAAAAGCACCTTTTTCCAAACACTTTCATACGCTTTTATCTCGTCTGTGGGGATTGTAATACGTTCATTATAACCTACCACCTCTATATCAACGTAGCCTGTTGTTTCTAAGTATAAATTACTTGCACTTGTGATAATGCCATCTAAAGAAATTTCTAACTTGGCGTGTGTTTGTAAAAGACCAGTAAGCAAGGAATTATTAAGGCTATTATTATGGTTGATTTGGCTAATTTCTGCTTCTAATTGTGCCTTTGTACTCAAAAACAATGCTTTTTCTCTCAAAAGTTCTGCTTCTTTTTCTGCGAGTTGCGTGGCAATATTACCTGAATTTTTCAAAAGTTGTTTAGTATTGACATTTATTTTGGCGTTGGCAACTGTTGCACCAAAACTTTGGCAAATAGTTTTTATAAATTCTTGTTGATAATCTTCTAGGTTATGAAAAGATGCTATTTCAGCTACTCCATAGACTTTTTCGTTCACTCTGATAGGGGCAAGAAGCAAACTTTTTGGTTTAGCATTGCCCAAACCAGAAGAAATATGTATATAATCAGCAGGCAAATCATCAATATAAATACTATCATTCTCCAAAACACAACGCCCTACAAGTCCCTCGCCCATTGAAATCTCTTTTTGGAGATATTTACGGCGTTCATTGGCATAGCCTGCAATAGTTTCTATGAATTCTTTTTGTGGATTAGTGTCATTGATAAGATAAATAGCCCCTTGCAAGG
>JAYVHJ010000003.1:0-7625 GCA_043771315.1 Raineyaceae bacterium | reverse complement strand
TTCAATGCTTATGCCTTGATGCTTGCTGTGGTTGCCGCTTTTATATTGATTATTATTCTTGTTTTATATAGAAAAAACACTATTATTACAGAATTGAATGAAGAACTGAAAAAAAAGTAAATTCAATTACGAATTACGGAAGATTGTTTTTTTTGTCGTAATTGATAATTCGTAATTCGTAATTGAATAAAATTATTTCATCAAACTACCTAAGTCAAAGCCAGGAATGTTGGGCATAAGCCCTTCTGTAGCCTTTTTCATAAAGTCGCCAGATTTTTCTTCTACATTATTAAGTGCTTTATTGACCGCTGCTACTACCAAGTCTTGGAGCATTTCTTTGTCTTCTAATTTCATCAAAGAATCATCAATATCTATCTTTAAAACTTGTTTTTTGCCGTTTACAGTGGCTTTTACAAGCCCTGCACCAGCGTCTCCTTCTGCTAAAATGCTTGTAAGATTTTCTTGTGCTTCTTTCATTTTGGACTGCATTTCTTTCACTTTGCCCATCATATTGAATAAATCCATAAAATTAGTGTTGAGTTATATAATTGTGATTTTTTAATTTTGAATGAATACAAAAAATTGTATTTTAGAATGTAAAGTTACAAAAATACTACACAAATTGTACATAAAAATAACTTTTTAATGCTTTTTTTAGGAATTTTTGCGTAATTTTACGGTCAAATTTGAAAAAACAACTTTTGGAAAGTTTCACATATATCACACAACACGAATGCACTTACGTATAGGCACACGAGGCAGCAAATTGGCACTTTGGCAGGCTGATTTTGTTGCAGAGAAACTTTTGAAAGCAAAAGTAACATCAGAAATTGTCATTATAGAAACAAAAGGAGATATTATTTTAGACAGGTCATTGTCCAAAATAGGTAGTAAAGGTGTTTTTACGGAGGAATTAGAGTCCCAATTACGTACCAATGACATTGATATTGCCGTTCATAGCGCAAAAGATTTGGCTTCTGAAATAGTGGAAGATTTGGCTATTATTGCTTTTATGGAGCGTGAAATGGCAAATGATGTGCTTATTAGCCTAGACCCTACTATTAGTTTAGATAAAAATGCAGCAATAACTGTTGGCACATCTTCTACAAGACGTTTGGCAACACTTAGGCACTTTTATCCACAAATAAAAACAGTAGAAATGCGTGGCAATTTGCAGACACGTATGGATAAACTTAAAAATAATACTGGTGAAAGTCGTTGTGATGCTATGATACTCGCATACGCTGGTGTAAACAGAATGAACTATAATGATTTTATTGTGCAAATGCTTGATTTAGAGGAATTTACGCCAGCAGTTGGACAAGGAAGTGTGGCTATACAAGTAGCTAGAAATATCCCTCTAAGAAAACGAAATTTGCTTGCAAATACGCTTAATCATCAGCCTACTAATATATGTATTGCTGTAGAAAGGGCATTTTTGCGTACATTACAAGGTGGTTGCAGCGTTCCTGTTTTTGGATATTGTGAGATTTTGGATAATCAGTTACATTTTACGGGCGGAATTATTAGCCTTGATGGGCAAAAAATTATCAAAAAAACACAAACCAATTCCTTTAATAATGCTCAAAAACTTGGTATAGATGTAGCTAATTTACTTTTGGCAGAAGGAGCAGGAGAGATTTTGAGAGAAATAAAAATGAACTTTTAAGGTATGAGGTTTGAAGTACGAAGTACGAAAATTTCAATAATAAAGTATTCAAAAATATTTTAGATAATAATTTTTCTTATTTAGGAATATTTATTATCTTTGCATTATCAAATTTAATTTTAAATTTATTCCAAATATTTATTTCAAATTCTAAAATCATAATAAAATGAGCGTATTAGCAGTAACAGATGCAGATTTTTCAGATAAAATAGCTGAAAGTAAGCAAGTTGTCGTAAAATATTATGCGGATTGGTGTGGCAGTTGCAAACTTTTTGCACCCAAATACAAACGCCTTTCAGCTGATGAGCGTTTTGAAAATATTACTTTTTTGGAAGTAAACGCAGAAGAAAACCCTGATTCCCGCAAGGCTGCAGGCGTAAATAATTTGCCTTCTTTTGCTATTTTTAAAGATGGTTTGCACGTTGAAACCATTTCTACAAGTAAAGAAGAGCCTTTTGTAGAGCTTTTGGAAAAGTTGTAATTGAGTTGTGAGTTTTAAATTGTGAGTTGTGAGTTAATGCTTGATATTCATAATTCACAATTTAAAATTCACAATTACTTACGGATTTTTAGAAATTTGTCGCTTTTTATGTCTGTGAGTTGTTCTGTGTGCAAAATCATTGGACAAAATACTAATATTCCCATCTACCTCAAAAACTGCCAAATTAACTTTATCAATGCTAGGTACACCGTGTTCTCTCACTGCTTGCTCAAGTTCAGCCATAGACATCATTGTAGCCTTCATTCCTGCCTCAATAACTACTCCCTGATGAATTAGCATCACTTTTTCACCCTGAATAATGTTAGAAAATTTGGTAGAACTACGCATAAAAAACTTCAATATATAATTACAAATAAACAAACCACTAGCCGCAGCTACGCCTCCCAAAAGTGTTGTATCTGTGCCTAGCATAGCATTTTGAACGCTATTACTAATGAGCAAAATAAACGCCAAATCTATTACAGAAAGTTGTGCTAGTTCTTTTTTACCAAAAACACGTATAGCAACAATAATAAAGGCATAAATAGCAATTGATTTTCCAATAATAATGAGATAAGGCAAAATTTGTTCTAGCATATTTTTAGTTTATTTTCAATTTTTTTACATCAAATATAGCTAAAAAGTAAGATATTTGTTGTTTATTCTTTTTGATTTAAGGAAAAACTAAAAAAAAATGTAAATTTGTGCAAAAGTAAATAACACTAAATATTTGTGGGTTTTGATTTGCAGAATACTTCACACCTCACACATCACACATCACACTTCAAAAAGATGCCTTCAGAACACTTACCAAAGATAAAAAACGTCCTCAATGAACTTTCTAAAGCTATTGTTGGACAAGAATATATGATAAACCGCTTACTTATAGGACTTTTTACGGGTGGGCATATTTTGCTAGAAAGCGTACCAGGACTTGCTAAAACACTTACTATCAATTCTTTAGCAAAAACGCTTGCACTTGATTTTCAACGTGTGCAATTTACACCAGATTTGTTGCCTGCTGATTTGATTGGAACAATGATTTATAACCAAAAAGAGGCTGATTTTGAGGTAAAAAAAGGTCCTATTTTTGCTAATTTGATATTGGCTGATGAAGTAAACCGTTCTCCTGCAAAGGTGCAATCTGCGCTTTTGGAGGTAATGCAGGAGCGTCAGATAACTATTGGCGACCAAACTTTTTTGTTAGATGCGCCTTTTTTGGTACTTGCTACGCAAAATCCTGTGGAACAAGAAGGCACTTATCCGCTTCCAGAGGCACAATTAGACAGATTTATGATGAAAATTTATATTGATTATCTCTCAAAGGAACAGGAATTGGAAGTAATGCGCCGTATGTCAAATATGAATTATACGCCAAAAATATCTCCTATTTTGTCTAAAACAGATATTTTTGCCATAAAAGACGAAATAAATCAAGTTACAATTTCTACCTCATTGGAAAAATATATTATTGAATTAGTGTTTGCCACACGCCGCCCACAAGATTACGGACTGAAAAGTGAGGCAAATTATATCAATTTTGGGGCATCTCCAAGAGCAAGTATTCACCTAAATTTGGCGGCAAAAGCACACGCTTACCTTGATGGACGAGATTTTGTATTGCCAGAAGACATCAAAGAAATTGCACAAGACGTGTTTAATCATAGAATTATCCTTAATTATGAGGCAGAAGCAGAAGGCATTGACACACGACAAGTGATTGCTAATATTCTTAAAAATGTACCTATTAATAGCTAACAAAGTTTGAAGTTTGAGGTACGAGATAAAAATAAAAATGGAAATAAAAATTGAAGTGCCTGACTACAATCCCAATAAAGGGCTTACTTGTAAATGGGAAGATGGTTTTGAAATAGAAACCAAAATAGACAATGATGCAATAGTTATCACCGCAAACAAGCAAGGACTTATTTCATTGGCAAATCACTTATTAAATTTGGCACAAGATAACGTTCCATTAGGGTGTCATTATCATTTTGATAGTCATAATTCATTGGAAGATGGTTCTATAGAATTGATAATAGACAAAAAATAACTAAAAAATGGCAACTAAAGCATTAAAAGTCTATTCACTTACTGAAATGAAAGATAAATACATTGGTGAGATTGGCACAAAAGACAGGGAAGAATACGAATATGAGCTTTCTATGGAGGTTTTAGGACGAATGATAAAAACAGCAAGACAAGAACGCAATCTCACACAAGAACAATTAGGAAATCTTGTTGGTGTGCAAAAATCTCAAATTTCAAAGTTGGAAAGCAACATAAATAGTGCCACAATAGATACTATTTTGAAGGTTTTTAAGGCATTAAAAGCTGAAATTCATTTTAATGTAACACTTGAAAATAAATTTATAGAATTAGCATAAAAATCAAAAAATCCCCACTAATGAAAAAAATAATTTATACAAATCTTGCTCCAGAGCCAATAGGACCATATAGTCAGGCTATTTTGGTGAGCAACGCTACAGAAAATACTTTGTATGTTTCTGGGCAAATTGGGCTAAAAAATGGTGTACATATCAACGAAAATATACAAGCAGAAACGCACCAAGTAATGCAAAATATGAAAGCTATTTTGGAAGAAGCAGGTATGAGTTTTGCTGATGTGGTGAAATGTGGCATTTTTGTTAAAGATATGAATAATTTCGTAGCTATTAATGCGGTTTATGGAGAATATTTTCCTGAAAATCCGCCTGCTCGTGAAACTGTAGAAGTCAGCCGTTTGCCTAAAGATGTTAATGTGGAAATTTCTTGTATTGCTATAACTTTTAATTAGAAATTATGAATTGCGAATTAAATGCAAAATATTGGTAATCAATGTTTTGTATTTTTATGATTTTGTGCTTCTTAGTGCCTACTTAGTGTGCATTTCTTAATGTACTTAGTGTTAAAAAAACTTAAATAATGTCAAAGACTGAAAATCCAATAGGTATTTTTGATAGCGGAACGGGCGGCTTGACTGTCGCAAAAGCTGTTAGAAAACTTCTTCCAAATGAAAATTTGATTTATTTTGGAGATACTGCCCATTTGCCCTACGGCGACAAATCTACAGAAGCAATACAATCTTATTCCCTCAAAATTGCTAATTTTTTGATGGCACAAAATTGTAAAGTTATTTTGATAGCTTGTAATTCTGCGTCTGCTGCCTCGTATAGACTGCTTAAAGAATATGTTGGGAGTAAAGCACGTGTAATGAACGTCATTGACCCAATGGTTGCACACGTGAGCGAACGCTATACAGGTAAAAATATTGGTTTGATAGGCACAAAACAGACTATCAATTCTAATGTTTACAAGAAAAAAATTGATGATTTAAATCAAAATATTACATTAAAATCTTTGGCAACACCTTTGCTTGCACCTATGATAGAAGAAGGCTTTGCACAGAACAAGATTTTAGCAAATGTAGTAGAACAATATCTTTCAGATATTGCTTTGGAGAATATAGAAGCACTTATTTTGGGTTGTACGCATTATCCAATGATTAAAAATGAAATAGAAAATTTCTATAAAGGCAGAGATTTGACAAATAATCTAGAAAATAATAGAGAAAATATTACTTTATTAGATTCTTCCGAGATTGTGGCTAAATCTTTGCGTGGAATGTTAGAAATGGAAGATTTATTGAATAGAAACAACGAAAAAGGGGAAAGTAAGTTTTACATTTCTGATTATACACAATCTTTTGAGGCTACCGCACAGTTATTTTTTGAAGAAAACTTACATCTGGCGCATTACCCTTTGTGGGAGTAAAAGCCCCCAGCCCGAAGGGGAGCAATACATTGTTTGTCGTGGATACGTACTGCGGTACGTATCTACAAAAATACATTTTATCCAAATGCTTGATTTACAACAAGATATACAACAAAAAATTAGAGAATTTGTAGCGCAAAATTGGCAAAAAGACACTCAAAACTTGATTTTGCAGCTTCCTGCGCACTTGCGTATGTATGCGCAAAGCGTAGGGGAGCAGGTACAAGGAAAGAAAAAAGCCCAATATAAGCTCCCAAAGTGGTTTTTGAATGAAAATATTGTTTATCCACCCACGCTGAATATGGAACAATGCTCATCAGAAAAAACAGCAAAATTTAAGGCTGAAATAATTTTTGAAGAGGTTTTAACCACCCCTAACCCTAGCAAGATGCTAGCCTTAGAAAGGAGGGGGACAAAAAAGGGCATTTTAGTAGATTTAACTGGCGGTTTTGGTGTTGATGTTGTATTTTTTGCTGAAAAACTTGAAAAAGTGCTTTATTTTGAGCAAAATAAAGCACTTTTTGATATTGCTAACCACAATTTTAAAACCTTCAATAGCAATAACATACAAAGTATTGCTGAAAATTCTATTGATTTTTTTATCAATAATCAACCAAAAAATCAGCAAAACAATAACTTAAATATTGATTTTTTTGATTGTATTTATCTAGACCCAGCACGCAGAAATGAGAAAGCACAAAAAATAGCACAACTGTCTGATTGTGAGCCAAATATATTAGCCATAAAAGATAAATTATTTGAAAAAACTAATTTTATTTTGCTCAAAACTTCGCCAATGTTAGATATTAGTAAAGCGGTTTTGGAACTCAAAAATGTTGTTAAAATCTGGGTGGTGGCAGTAGAAAATGAATGCAAAGAAGTGCTTTATTTGCTCAAAAAGGAAGAAAATAATATACAATGGGGCATGCCCCATTGTCAGAAGCTCCCAATAATTGCAGTTAATTTCCCTAAAAATGATGCTGAAATACAACTTTTTGAAAGTGATTTTTTTGCTGAAAAACAGGTTGAAAAACAAGCTAAAATTTCTTCTCTAACTTATTCAAAACCACTCAAATATCTCTATGAACCCAATGCACCACTTATGAAAATAGGTTGTTTTGAACAAATTGCTAGACATTTTTCAATAGAAAAAATAGCACCAAATTCTCATTTATATACATCAGAAACACTCAAAATAGACTTTTTAGGTAGAATTTTTGAAATAATAAATATTTGCAAATTAGATAAAAAAGAAATAGCAAAAATTATCCCTTCCAAAAAAGCTAATATTTCTGTAAGAAACTCGCCACTTTCAGTAGAGAAAATTAAAGAAAAGCTGGGTTTTAAAGATGGTGGAGATGTTTTTATGTTCGTTACGACCCAAGAAAATATGGAAATAGTGGTGATTATTTGTAAGAAAATAATATCATAATTATTACTTTGATAATCAATATTTTGTTTGGAAAAATGGGCTTATTTTTGTATTTTTGTTCTTTCTAAAACAGAAAGTAACTACCCAAAATTATGCTAGGCAATTTAGATAATGAAGTGATTTTTAAAAAGGCTTTCACTAATAAAATAGTCTTTACGGCATTTGTGCGTGATATTTTGGGTATTGAAATTGAAGTGGATAAAATTGAGACTGAAAAGAAATTTGATCCAAAAATTGGTTATGTGGATTTTGAACTGGATATTTTTGCG
>JAYVHJ010000002.1:0-5675 GCA_043771315.1 Raineyaceae bacterium | reverse complement strand
AAAACGCAACAGAAAAAGCCTCAGAAAAATCAGAAACAAAAGAAGAGCTTTCAGAAACAGACCAAAACGCCAAAGATTATGCTGATTGGGCAGGCAATTATGAGTGTTATGTAAATGGTGGGCAAGGTGATGCTGGACTTTTTCATACGACTATTGTCATCAATAAAGATGGGAAAGCTGTATTTCAGTATGCCGCCAAACAAGCAGCAATGGATATAAATGCTAAGTTGTCTGTTTTTGAAGATGATAAAGCAGAACTTCTTTTTGAAAGCTATGGAGAAGGAGTGAATATGGACGAACCACTCAAAAAAAATGATTTGATAGCAACACTTATCAAAAACCAAAATGGTTTTAATACCATTGAGGGCGTAGTGGGAGATGCTAGAATATTCAAAAAAGTAGCTAAATTGAGAGAATTGGGCGCAAGTGAATAACAAATCATTAGCAAAAATAACTTTTAAACGTATTCTATGGAGTTTTTACCTAAAAATATCAATGATTATTGCCTTGCGCATACCACACCTGAAAGTGCGCTTTTGGCGGAGCTAGACAGACAAACGCACCTGAAAATTTTGATGCCCAGAATGTTGTCTGGGCATTTGCAGGGACGTTTTTTGGCTATGATTGTGCAGATGCTACAACCACAAAATATCTTAGAAATAGGCACTTATACAGGTTATTCTGCTTTGTGTTTGGCAGAGGGTTTGCCCGAAAACGGCACACTTACTACTATTGACATCAACGAGGAATTAGAAGATTTTGTAAGGAGTTTTTTTGAAAAATCTGCTTTTAAACACAAAATAACCTATAGAATAGGGAATGCTATACAAATAATACCTACGCTTACACAAACTTTTGATTTAGTTTTTATTGATGCAGATAAAGTAAATAATGCTACTTATTTTGATTTGGTGCTTCATAAAGTACGCAAAAATGGCTTTATTTTGATTGATAATGTACTTTGGAGCGGAAAAGTAGCCCAAAATCTCCCAAAAACGGATAAAGACACTAAACAAGTAATGGATTTCAACCAAAAAATCCAAAATGATGAGCGTGTAGAAAATATGCTTTTGCCACTACGTGATGGCATTATGATTGTGAGAAAAAAATAAAATTAGCACAATAAAAGCATATTTATAGACGGACATACTTATAGCAAAAACGAATATTTTGCAAGAAATATATTGAAAATCCATTTTTTTTTCGTATTTTTGCGTGCTAATATTATGGTCTTATCAAACTTTAACTTTTTAGGCTTTTATGTCCAAATTACGTATTCTCTATGTTGCAAGTGAAATTAACCCTTTCCTTCAAACAAGCAAAGTAGCCGACTTTGTGCGCCATCTTCCACAGGCAATGCAAGAGCGAGGTATGGAAATAAGGATTTTAGTTCCTCGTTTTGGTACTATCAACGAAAGGAAAAACCGTTTGCACGAAGTTGTGCGCCTTTCTGGTATTAATATTTCTATTGGAGATGAAGAAAAACCGCTTGTCATTAAGGTTGCTTCTATTCCTAACGCAAAACTTCAGGTTTATTTCATTGATAATGAAGATTATTTTCAGAGAAAATCTGTTTTTGTTGATTGCGACAATAATTTTTATGCAGATAATGATGAAAGAGCCATATTTTTCTGCAAAGGTGCATTAGAAACCATCAAAAAACTAGGTTGGGCACCAGATATTATTCACTGCAACGACTGGATGACTGCTCTGATACCAATGTATCTCAAAACTACCTACAAAAAAGACCCTACTTTTGCTAAAACAAAATGTGTTTTTAGCGTTTATAACACGTTTTATTCTCACACTTTTGGTAATGATTTGATTAGCAAGGTCAAGATGATTGACATTGAAGACCATATGCTTGACCATTTAAAAACCCCTAATTTTCAGAGTTTGTTAAAGATTGGCATACAATATGCTGATGCTGTTATCAAAGGAGACGAAGAATACCACGACACTATTCAGGCTTTGTTTAGTGGCGCAGAATCCGACAGAATGACGGATTTGCTAGGTATGGACGCTACTATTTCTGAATCATATTATAATCTTTACAATGAACTTGTTGACTAATAAAATTTCGTTTTTTATCCTAATAATCCTGTTCTTTGGCTTTTTTTCTTGCCAAGATAAAACCAAAGAATTGGGGCTTTCTCTACCTAATCAGAAGAATGTAGAAGTGTTTTTTACAGACACAATGACAGTAGAGACTTCTACTGTCTTTATTGATAGTGTTAATACTACCAATTCTACGTCTTTGCTTGTGGGCAAACTCAATGATCCACAGTTGGGCGTGATGACTGCTAGCTCTATTCTTACCTTTCAGGCTATTTCTTCAGAGCGTTTTAAACCTATTGAAGATACACTAGCTTCTGTAGATATTTCTGTAGGTAACTCTCTCGTAGAGGCGAGCTTGGTACTTAATTATAGCAAATCTTATGGAGAAGGAACTGGAAAACAGAAATTTGGTGTACATACACTTGTTAATAATTTAGATAAATCAAAAGTTTATAACAATAAAAGTGGTTTGCCAACTGATAATTTTGACGAGTATAACCCAATATCAATAGACAAAACTACTACTGGTCACGAGTTTGATATTGCTACGGATTTGCCTGGCAAACGCCTAAGAATTCCATTGTCTGATAGTTTTAGAGATAAACTAATCATCATGCTTAAAAGTGTGCCTGATGATGGTATTCTTACACAAGATTTATTAGAAACTTATTTGAAAGGTATTGTGCTTGTTCCTGATGCAGCCTCAAAAACAATACTAGACTTTGAAGCAACTGCAGGAAGTGGAAATGTATCAAAATTAGGATTTATAGAACTTAGGTGTCCAGTAAGAGGAAAAACAGATGTTTTTTATTCTTATATTATTACTGTAAAGCAACCTGATTTACTTTCTGTTTATAATGCACGTGCGCCATCTGTCCGTTATAACAAAATAACTGTTGTTAGAACAGGAACACCACCATTTAGTACCCTTCCAATAACAGGAAATGCCACTATTGCACCCATTGGACCAGATAATCTTTGTATTGCACAAACAGGATTAGGATACTATACGAAAATTACTTTTCCAAAACTAAAATATTGGATAGAAAAAGAAAAAATGTCTGTTAATAGGGTTGATTTGGTTGTTTTCCCTGCAGAAAATAGTTATGATGAAAAAATGGTTTTACCAAATGGACTAGAACTTGTAGAACTAGATGCTAACGGTAACCGTTCAAAACTAACAGTCAATAGAGTAGCAAATACTTTTACTTTTACAGACAATATCATACGCATAGTACAAGCAGAAGGAGAGAATCCGTATGCATTATCAAGACCTCTAACTTTAGGATTTTTGAGTGTAGGGGGCTATTATTCTGGAAATATGACCACTTACTTTCAATATATGCTCAATGAACTTAATCCTAATTATACGGCAAGTGCTAAGAAAGTAAATAACGGTTTTCTTTTAGGCGTAACCCAAGCAAGTGAGCCTTTGAGAACTGCTACTACGTCATCTCCTGTGAGTTTAGACCGTTTAATACTTCGTGGAGCAAATGCACCAACTAAAAGCCTTAAATTGAGGGTTTTTTATACAAAAAATAAATAAATACAATAATTTTCTTACTATTAAGTTAGAAAATCTTAATAAATCAAATAATAAACATTTTTATTTTTGATTTATTTTTTTGTTATTCATCTTTGAAAAATCAAAATAAATAAAAATATGTGTGGTATTGTTGCATACGTTGGCTACCGTCAAGCCGCTCCAATCATTATTAGTGGTCTGAAAAGACTAGAATATAGAGGTTACGATAGTGCAGGTATTGCCCTGCTTAACGGAAAACTCAATGTCTATAAGAAAAAAGGGAAAGTTGCAGAACTAGAAAAACTTATCAAAGATGAAAATTTGACTAGTACTATTGGCATTGGGCATACTCGTTGGGCTACTCACGGTGAGCCAAATGACGCTAATGCACACCCCCATTATTCTGCTAACAAAAATATGGCTATCATTCATAATGGTATCATAGAAAACTACGCATCTCTCAAACAAGATTTAATCAATAAAGGGCATATTTTTGATTCTGATACAGATTCTGAAGTTTTTATTCATTTTATTGAAGATATCAAGGAAAAAGAACATTGTTCTTTGGAAGAAGCGGTACGCCTTGCGCTTACTAAAATTGTTGGTGCTTATGCCATTGTTATTATCTCAAAAGATAGTGATACTCAACTCATTGCGGCAAGAAAAGGTAGTCCGTTGGTAATTGGTGTGGGGAAAGATAACAAAGAATTTTTCTTAGCATCTGATGCCTCGCCAATCATTGAATTTACTAATGAAGTTGTTTATATGAATGATTATGAAATTGCACTTATCAAAGATAATACACTTTCTATCAAAACTATTGACAACAATGAAACTACGCCTTACATTGAAACGCTAGACTTGGAACTGGAGCAAATAGAAAAAGGTGGTTATCCACATTTTATGCTCAAAGAAATTTTTGAGCAACCAGCTTCCATACGTGATGTGATGCGTGGACGTGTCAATGCAGATATGAATAATTTGGTGATGGGTGGACTTATTGAGTACAAAAATCAGCTTATCAATGCACAACGTATTATTATTGTGGCTTGTGGTACTTCTTGGCACGCTGGGCTTGTGGCAGAATACATTTTTGAAGAATTTACAAGAATCCCAGTTGAGGTAGAATATGCATCAGAATTTCGTTATAGAAATCCTATCATACGTGAAGGAGATGTGCTTATTGCTATTTCACAATCAGGAGAAACTGCTGATACGCTTGCAGCCATAGAACTTGCAAAATCAAAAGGAGCAACTATTTTTGGTGTTTGTAACGTGGTAGGCTCGTCTATTGCACGTGCTACACACGCAGGTGCATATTTGCACGCAGGACCAGAAATAGGTGTAGCAAGTACTAAGGCATTTACGGCACAAGTGACCGTTTTAGCTATGATTGCTATGGTGGTAGGGCGCAAAAAAGGCACTTTAAATGAAACTAAATTTCACGAACTTTTGGCAGAGCTAGAAACAATGCCTACAAAGATAGCTAAAGCACTTAAAGCAGATGACCAAATCCAGAAAATAGCCAATGAATTCAAAAATGCAAGTAATTTCTTATATCTTGGGCGTGGCTATAATTTCCCTGTGGCACTTGAAGGCGCACTAAAATTAAAAGAAATTTCTTATATCCACGCAGAAGGCTATCCTGCTGCAGAAATGAAACACGGACCTATTGCTTTGATTGATACAGAAATGCCTGTTGTTTTCATTGCAACAAAAGATAGCTCTTATGAAAAAATAGTATCTAATATCCAAGAAGTAAAAGCAAGAAAAGGGCGTATTATAGCTATTGTTACAGAAGGAGATACTGCTATTCGTGGAATGGCTGATTATGTAATAGAAATTCCTCATACACAAGAGGCTCTCACACCAATTTTGTCTGTTATTCCTTTGCAATTACTTTCTTATCATATTGCTATTATGAGAGGTTGTAACGTAGACCAACCTAGGAATTTGGCTAAAGCCGTAACAGTAGAATAAATAATGAAAGAATTACTCTAAAATACTTGTTTTACGAATATCAAAATAACAAAGGCAACAAATAGAAATATTTGTTGCCTTTGTTATTTTTTATTTGTACCTATAAACAATA
>JAYVHJ010000001.1:0-3229 GCA_043771315.1 Raineyaceae bacterium | reverse complement strand
TGATGAGCGTATTGACCCTGTAGGAGCGTGTGTAGGTATGAAAGGCTCACGTATTCACGCCATTGTGAGAGAGTTAGGAAATGAAAATATTGATGTTATCAATTTTACAGATAACACAGACCTTTACATACAGCGTGCGCTTGCACCTGCAAAAATCATCTCTATTAAAATTGAAAATGGGCGTGCTGCCGTTATTTTGAAAGCTGACCAAGTGTCGTTGGCTATTGGTAGAAATGGGCAAAACATCAAATTGGCTAGCCGTTTGGTGGATTTGGAGATAGATGTTTTTAGAGAAAATGAGGAAATGGAAGATGATGAAGACATTGATTTGATGGAATTTGAAGATGAAATAGACAAATGGATGTTGGAGGAATTACGCAGAATTGGACTTGATACCGCAAAATCTGTTTTGATTATACCAAAAGAAGAGCTTTTGCGCCGTACTGACTTAGAAGAAGAAAATATTGATTTTATCTTTGAAGTAATTCAGAAAGAATTTGAATAAATCCTATTTTGGAAACGAAATAAATATTGGAAAAATGAAAATCACCTTTCTAAATTTTATATTTGAAAGGTGATTTTTGTTATCAAGCGTGAATTAACACAATCATTAACACAATGGCAAAACAACACGAAAAAATACAAAAAAATATCAATGTACGCAATAAACAAGCCTCTTTTGAGTATCAATTTTTAGACATTTACATAGCAGGTTTAGCACTTATGGGAACAGAAATCAAGTCTATTCGTCTTGGCAAAGTGCAGTTACAAGGTGCTTTTTGTACTTTTAAAGATAATGAACTTTTTGTGCAAAGCATGAATATTAGCAAGTATGATGAAGGTACACACTACAATCACACGCCCCTACGAGAAAGAAAACTACTTTTAAAGAAAAAAGAACTCAATAAACTTCATAAAAAATTAGAAGAAAAAGGGCTTACTATTGTGCCTATTAGGCTTTTTATCAATGATAGAGGATTTGCAAAACTAGAAATTGCATTGGCAAAAGGTAAAAAAACACACGACAAACGAGATAGCATCAAAGAAAAAGATGTAAAACGTGAAATGGATAGAAACTTTAAATAATAATTTAGTTATGAGTTGTGAGTTATGAGTTGTGAGTTTAAATACATTGTACTACGCTTTCAACTCATAATTCATAACTCATAACTCACAACTTAAAATGGGAATTATCATTAGGCAGAGCCTAAAAGCCAGTGTATCTGTTTACTTGGGTGTTTTTATAGGAATGGTGAATGTTCTTTTAATCTCCACTTATTACCTTTCAAAAGAACAATTAGCACTTACAAGAATAATTTTGGAAAATTCTTTTGTATTTGCAGGTTTCTCTATGTTGGGTGTGGGTGCTATTATTGACCGTTATTTTGTACGTTTCAAAGATGACGAGAAAAAACACAACGGTTTTCTTAGTTTTGTGCTTATTTATCCGCTTTTTGGATTGTTTATTTTTGGGATTTTGTATATGGTTTTTAAATCTCAAATTGTTGCTTATTTTGCAGAAAATGCCCCTCTACTCAATCATTACCACCTTATAACGCTCCCTTTGACCTTTATTTGGGTCTATTTAATTATTCTTGAAACTTATTGCAAAAACCATTCACGCATAGCTATTCCTATGTTTTTGCGTGAAGTACTGCTCAAACTTTTGAATATTGCGCTTATTTTGATGTTTGCTTTTGAGTGGATAACTTTTGATTGGCTGATGTATGGTTTGATTTTGATACACGTTTTGGTGCTTATAGTAAGTGTTTTGTATGTCAAAAGGCTCAAAAAACTTTATCTTACACTTAATTGGAGCATTTTCAAAGGTGAATTTTTTAGGCAAATGCTAGTTTATGGCGTGATTGTGATGTCGGGTGTTTTGGGTTATGGTGTCCTAAAATTCATTGATAGAGTGATGCTTGCCAATGAAAAAGGGCTTGCAGATGCTGGTATTTTCATTTTAGCGGTGATGATTGCAGGTATTATTGAAATTCCTAAAAAAACTATTGCACAGATTTCTGCCCCCATTATGGCAAAATATATTCATCAACAAGAATACGACAAAGCCCAAGAACTCACTCAAAATGGTGCTATTAACCAATTTTGGGCAGGAAGTTTGGTTTGGCTAGGGCTTTTTGCCTGCATTGATGAGATTTTTATGTTTCTACCAAAAGGAAATGAGTATGCAGAAGGGAAATATGTTATTTTATTTATTGGACTAGCTCACGTATTGGATATGTCTGTGGGTTTTATGTCTGAGATAATTACGTATTCAAAATATTATTTTATTACTACTATTTTGCTATTTGTTTGTGCAGGCATAGTCATTGTGGGCAATAATTATGCTATTCCACTTTATGGAGTCAATGGTGCGGCTGCCGTTACAGGAATAGTAGTTGTTTTCTTTGCGCTTGCACGTGTGGTAGCAGTTTGGCTACTTTTCAGGATTTCTTCATTTACAAGAAATCATTTTAAAATGCTAATTATCAATGCTTTAATTGTTGGTTTGATTATGATTTGTCCACAAACAAGCAACAATTTATGGGTAGCTTTTGGGGTTATTGTGGCTAAAAGTGTAAGTATTACGCTTATTTTCTTCTTTTTATTGATAAAATTAAATATTTCAGAAGATTTTAATCAATTATTCAAAACCAGTATTCAATTTGTTAAAGACAAACTAGGGAAATAATATTGTAGAAATTGTGAGATTTGGAAAATCTGAAATCCCAAAAGAAATTTGAAAAATTCAATATTCAAAATAGTTTTCTTATATTTGCTAATTAGTTGTACATTTTTTGTCAAAAACTAAATAAAAATTAAATTACAGCTAAATAAATCTTACTCAAACGTGCAAAATGCACTTAAAAATATAAATATATTATGGGTTGTTCTTCTTGTTCCACAGGTAGCACCAAAGATGGAAGTGCTAAAACTGGTGGAGGTTGCAACAATACAACTGGTTGTTCTACAGGTGGTTGCAACAAATTAAATACTTTTGATTGGCTTTCTGATATGAGTTTGCCAACAGAAAACCGCTTCAATATCGTGGAAGTGAGGTTTAAGAATGGTAGAAAAGAATTTTATAGAAATACTAAAAACCTTGACCTAACCACAGGCGACAGCATTGTCGTTGATGTTGGAAGTGGCATACACATAGGTACAGTGTCGTTGCAAGGTGAGATAGTACGCTTACAAATGCTCAAAAAGAAGATAAAAGAAACAGATG